>CANHPI010000049.1 GCA_947462425.1 Bacteroidota bacterium | reverse complement strand
CCGCGTAGTTGGTTCGGCCGGATGGCTTTTAGTAGTTTGGATTTTATCAGGAGTCATTACTTTATTTGCAGCTTTAAGTTATGGCGAACTGGCTGGAATGATGCCACAAGCAGGCGGACAATTTGTGTACATTAAAAAAGCCTTTGGCGATTTAACCGCCTTTGTATATGGTTGGACAGTTTTCTTAGTTATACAGACAGGTGTTATTGCAGCAGTGGCTGTTGCTTTTGCAAAGTTTACAGGAGTGTTTATTCCGTTTTTTGAAGAAGGAAACGTCCTATTTCAAATTATCAATTTAAAAATCACAAGCGCGCAATTATTGGCTATTTCAATTATTGCCTTATTAACGTATTTAAATACAAGGGGTATAGAAAATGGAAAAGCTATTCAGCGTATTTTTACCTCAGCTAAATTAATTGCCTTATTCGCGCTAATAATAGTTGGTATTTATTTTGGATTTCATAAAGGTGTTTTTGCAAATAATATGGCCCATGCCTGGGATGCAAAACAATTAAACACAGACAATATCAGTTTTACATCAGTATCCGGTATGTCGTTAGCAACAGCTTTAGGTTTAGCCATGATTGGTTCGTTGTTTAGCAGTGATGCTTGGAACAACGTCACTTTTATTGCAGGCGAAGTTGAAAAACCACAACGTAATATCCCATTAGGTTTATTTTTTGGAGTAAGTATAGTAACATTAATTTATGTGATGGCTAATGTAGCTTATTTATGCTTGCTGCCTGTTGATGGTTTAAAAGATAGTGCCACTGTTGTTGAGCAAGGTATTATGTTTGCGCAAAAAGATAGGGTTGGAACAGCAGCTTTATTTGTAGTTTTTGGCGATTTAGCAAAATATTTAATGGCGGCTTTAATTATGGTGTCAACATTTGGTTGTAATAACGGATTAATATTAGCAGGTTCACGACTATTTTCATCAATGGCAAATGACGGTTTGTTTTTTAAGAAAGCCGCAAAATTAAATAAATTTAATGTACCTTCTAATGCTATGATATTTCAAGCAATCTGGGCTTCTTTGTTATGTTTAAGCGGTTCTTATGGCGATTTATTAGATTATTGTACGTTCTCCTCTTTAATATTTTACATCATCACCATTGCCGGTTTATTTGTTTTACGTAAAAAAATGCCTGATGCAGAACGTCCTTATAAAGCCTTTGGATACCCTGTAATTCCTGCTTTATATATTGTTTTAACTACTCTTATTTGCATAGACTTATTAGTTTATAAAACCTTTAATTGTGGCATGGGATTATTAATTATTGCTTTAGGGGTTCCGGTTTACTTTATGTTTAAGCGCTCTAAAAATGCCAGTGAATAAAATAAAATCCTTTTTGTTTCATTTTTTTCATTTTAATAAGCAGGAACGAAATGGTGTTTTTGTTTTATGTGTCATCATTTGTTTATTGTTTGGTCTTCGCTTATTGATACCATTCATTACTAGAGATTCTAATAACGTACAATTAATTTCAATTAACGTTAATTCATCTCCTAATACTATATTTGAAACAGATAAAGGAGACAATTTTTCTAAAGAAAATAATTCTTATCGAAAAACAGCAAACCAAAAATTTGTATTTAATCCAAATACAGTTACAGAAGAAGATGCTCAAAAACTAGGTTTTACCAAAAAACTAAGTGCTACATTAATCAAATTTAGAAATAAAGGAGGTCAGTTTTTTAAACCTGAAGATTTAAAAAAGCTATATGGTTTATCTCCTAAATTATATAATGAATTAGAAAACTATATCTTAATTCCTAATACAAAAAAAGAATTTAAGCGAGATTCTGTTTTTACAAAAACCTCACGTACTTATGAAAAGAAAACGTACACAAAAGTTTTAGTAGAAATTAATTCGGCGGATAGCTTATCTATTGTTTTTTTAAAAGGTATTGGTCCAGGTTTAACCAAACGAATTATTAAATACCGAACTATGCTAGGTGGTTTTCATGACATTAATCAATTAAAGGAAGTTTATGGCATGACTGACAGTTTATTTTTAGTGCTATCTTCTCAGATTAAATTAAATCCTAATACCGTAAACAAAATCCCTATAAATGCAATTGATTTTAATTCGTTAAGGAAACATCCGTATTTTAATTTTCAAATAGCTCAAGCTATCATTAATTATCGCTCAAAACATGGTAAATTAACCGAGACTGAAATTAAAAATTTTGGTATGTTTAGTGATGAAAAGTTGAGATTGATTTTACCTTATTTGAGTTATTAGAACTTATATTTATTGAATAGACAATATCTCAACTTAAATCTTTTTTTATGGACAAATAATATCCATTTAGTTAATTATTATAAAAGCCTAAGGCATTCTTAGCTGCAATCCATGCTGTACTCCAAGCATTCTGAAAATTAAATCCACCTGTAATGCCATCAATATTTAAAACTTCTCCACAAAAATACAAATGCGGAACCAATTTACTTTCCATAGTTTTAAAATTGACCTCTTTTAAATTAATACCACCCGATGTTACAAACTCTTCTTTAAAGGTTGTTTTACCATGCATCAGATAAACATCATTGGAAAGTACTTGTACTAATTTATTTAATTGTTTTTTACCCAATTCAATCCAGGTTTTTGATAAACTAATATCTGCTCGCAAAATCAAATACTCCCATAATCTTTTAGGAATATCAAACAAAGGTGTATTCATTAGCATCGCTCTGGAACCCAAGTTTAAACTCAACTCTTGCTTCAACTCTTCCTCATTTAAAGTCCCTGACCAGTTTACAGAAATATTAGTTTGATAATTTAATTTATGAAAATCATAAGCTGCAAAAGCGGAAAGTTTCAAAACTGCTGGACCACTTAAACCCCAATGTGTAATTAAAACTGGGCCAGTATATTGATGCTTTGTTCCTATAACTTTAACCGTTCCGTTTTTAACACTTAAACCCATTAACTCTTTAATATGACTTTGGGGTAAATTCAGCGTAAATAAACTCGGAATTAGTTCGTCAATGGTATGACCACATTCTTTTAAAAAAGCATAATTTTTTAATTGATTATGTCCGCCAATACTACATATAACTGAATTGGCTAAATAGCTTTGTTTTACCGTTTTTACTTGTAATAAACCTTCTATGTTTTTTTTTATGGATTCAACTTCCTCATTCAAATTAACCTCAATATTATATTTTTGAGCTTCCGTTAAAAAACAATTAATAATTGTTTCGCTCGAATTACTTTCCGGAAACATTCTTCCATCCTGCTCTACTTTTAATTTCACTCCTCTTTTTAAAAACCATTCAATAGTATCTTGAACTGAAAACTGAGAAAAAACCTGACGCAATTCTTTTTCGCCACGAGGATAATTTTTGATTAATTCCCCGTTCTCAAAACAATGGTTGGTTACATTACAACGTCCACCACCCGAAACTTTAACTTTAGATAAAATCTTATTAGATTTTTCTAAAATAATAATTCTCGCCTCCGGAAAATTAACTGCAGTATTAATCGCAGCAAAAAAACCGGATGCACCACCACCAATTACAACTATAATTTCCTTGTTTTTCAAACTAAGTGTAAACATAATAAAGTTTTGGTTTAAATATTTAATATCAGAAAATACTTATTAGGCAATAATTATTAAAATACATTAACCCTAATTTTTAAATTAAATATATTATGAATAGCAATCCTGTATGATTTCTTTTTAGTAAGTTTGATTTTCAAAACAATAAAATATGCTTTGGCATTTATTAAAATATTTTTTAGGGTTTGTGATTGCTCTTTTTTTTAAAAGAACTAAAGTTTCAAATATTCAAAATCTTAAAGTAAAGGGGCCTATTATTTTGGCTGTAAATCATCCAAATGGATTTATGGATCCCGTAGCGCTCTCAACACTTGTCTATCCACCAAGATTAAGATACCTAGCTCGTGGCGATGCATTTAAAAAAGGGATTGTGACTAAAATTTTACAAAGTTTAGGTATAATTCCAATTTTCAGAATTCAAGATGGTGGTAAAGAAGGTTTATTAAAAAATGATGAAACTTATAACATTGTAAATCGTTTGTTACTCAAAAATAAAAAAATCATCATTTTTGCAGAAGGACTATGTATTCAAGAAAGAAGATTACGCCCTTTAAAAAAAGGAGTACCTCGCATGATTTTTGGAGCTATGGAAACTGGTAAATTAAATAATTTAATTGTTATACCCGTTGGAATCAATTACAAAGATCCGTCACAATTTAGAGGCAACATATTTTGCAATGTTGGAAAACCAATAAAGATGATTGATTACATGGCTGCCTACAAAGAAGCGCCCGCTAAAACAATGAATCAGTTTTTAGCAGATTTAACACCGCGAATGAAAGAGTTAATAGTAAACATTAATCATCAACGCAGCGAAAAAGTTATTGAACATATTGAAGAAATATATAAATATAATTTTTTTAAAAAAGAAAAATTAAATATTGATGATTTAGAAGATGATTTTTTGTTTTCTACCAAAGTAGCAGATATTATAAATCAAACTGAAGAAACTAATCCTGAAAAAGTAAAATCACTAAACGAAAAAACCGCTCATTATTTTTCTATTATCCAAAAACATAACCTGAGAGATTGGTTAATAAATCCTCACAAGCAATCTTCTATTAATTATGCAGTATTTGCTATAAGACTAGTTATTCTAATTTTAACCTTACCAATTTATCTTATTGGGCTTATTGCAAGTTATTTACCCTATAAACTTACTCATATTATTACTTCTAAAAAAGTAAAGATTAAAGAATTTAAAGCTTCTTTTTATATGGGTATTGGAGCCTTTTTATTTCTTTTTTATTACATCATTCAGTTTTTTGTAATTAAAGCTTTGTCTCCAAATATTTTATGGGTAATTTGTATTTTATTTATTTTTATTTTAAGTAGTATCTTTTGTTTACACATTTCTCCCTTCCGTAAAAAAACATGGGGCATATTACGAATGATAAAAATAAAATCTTTATACCCTACTCTATTTGAAGATTTATCAAAACAGCGAAAAGAAATTATAAATTCATTTGAAGAATTGATGTAGTATTTCTTAATTTCCCTCTAAAGTCTTATTGAACTTATTTTTTTCAACTATTTACAAATTGCTACAATTTGTAGCAAAAAACTACCTAAAAACGTAGTAAAATTGTTCTTCGAAAATGGAGAAGAATAAAAATAAATTATTACCTCGCACACAAGCTCGAGTTTTGTTTGTTGACATGAATAGTTTTTTTGCAAGTTGCGAACAACAGGATAATTTTTATTTACGAGGAAGGCCTATTGCTGTTTGTGTTTACACGGGTAAATTTGGATGCGTAATTGCTCCCTCTATTGAAGCCAAAAAATTTGGTGTAAAAACAGGAATGCGATTAAATGAAGCCATTTTATTATGTAAAGATTTAATACCAATTGAAACTCATCCGGAAAGGTACCGTAACTATCATGTAAAAATCATGAATATATTAAAATCATTTTGTGACAATGTTTATCCTAAAAGTATTGACGAAGCCGTTATTGATTTAACAAACTACGAACTCATTCATAAAGATGTGATTCAAGTAGCCAAAGATATAAAGCGCGACATACAACAAAAAGTAGGCGATTGGTTACAATGTTCTATTGGCATAGCACCTAATTCATTTTTAGCAAAAGTAGCCTCTGATATTCAAAAACCAAATGGGCTTATTATTATAAATCCTCAAAATATTGACATTGTTTTAAGCCGTTTAAAATTAACGGATATGCCAGGCATTGCAGAGAAAATGCAAATACGATTAAATAAAGGTGGAATTACAACAGCCTTACAAATGCGCCACGCATCTCCTGAAAACTTAAAAGCTATTTTAAAAAGTGTAGTTGGTTTTTACTGGTATTGTCGATTAAATTTTATTGAAATAGATTTGGATAACGATCATGATTACAAAAGTATGCAAGCAATGCGACATTTAAGTAAAGAACATCGCGCCTCTTACGAAGCCACTAACGAAATTTTAGTTGCACTTTGTTTAACCTTAGAGCGAAGAATGGTTAATCGACATATTTTTGCTAATACATTAGCCTTTAATATAAGATATGCTAATGGCGAACAATGGGCAGATTATATTAATGTAAGTTCTCCTTTACAAGATGGTGCCGAAATATATAAAGCCATTATGAATCGGGTGGAAGATTTTGAGAAAAATAATCCATCGGAAACTATTATTCATAGAGGTGTTATCAGTATTTCTTTATCGGTTTCTAATTTTTTAGATGACACGATGGTGCAATACAATTTATTTGAAGACAGTAGTAAAAAAGATCATTTACGAAAAATAGTATATGATTTAAAAGATAAATTTGGTAAACAAAAATTAATGAGAGCTGTTGAAATAAAAGAAGGGAATGTAATGCAAGACGTAATTGGATTTGGCTCAGTTAAAGATTTATATAATGATGAACAAACAGAATTTATAGATTAATGGATTTTGGACGTGTGTCAGATATAAATAACCTCAACTTTACTTTACCCGAAGATCATGCGGGAACAATAAAAGTTTTAGGAGGCAAAAAAGCCAGTAAGTGCTCTGTTTATGTTGGATGCCCTATTTGGTCAGATGCAGGTTTTGTAGGAAAAATTTATCCAAAAAAAGCGAAGTCTAAAGATTTTCCAAAATATTATAGTCATCAATTTAATAGTATAGAGTTAAACATATCACATTACAAAGCCCTCGATAGAGATGTTATAGAATACTGGTTAGACACAACGTCAAGTGACTTTAAGTTTTTTCCAAAAGTTCATCAAATAGTTAGTCATACTCCACTCCTCATTCACAATGTGGACTATATGAAAGAGTTAATTATTAATAATAAGCATTTTAAACATAAATTAGGAATGCCCTTTTTACAATTACCCCCTAATTATGATAGTACAAAAGCAGATGATCTATTAAGCTTTTGTGATGAAGTAGCTTTGAGTCGCTGCGCTATAGAATTAAGACATGAATCGTGGTATAAAAACGAACAATTATTAAATCATATATGTAATTACTTTTATAAAAACAATCTAACCTTATTATTAACAGATACAGCAGGAAGAAGAGATGTATTACATCAACGATTAACTACAAAAACAGCTTTTATACGTTTTGTGGCTAATGATTTACATCAAACAGATTACACCAGAATGAACGAATGGATTGCACGACTAAAACATTGGATTGATAATGGATTAGAAGAAGTATTCTTTTTTATTCATACACCAACGCATGAACTCATGCCAGAAATCGTAATATATTTTATTAATGAATTTAATAAACAAACAAGAATGAATTTAAGAATTCCTAAAATCATCTCTCCATTTACTGAAGAACAAAAACTATTTTAGATTATTTCTTGGATGATAACTCAAAATGTTTTCTCGCAAAAAATACTGATCAAGATGGGTATAAATTTCTGTAGTTGTAATGCTTTCGTGTCCTAACATTTCCTGTACCGCTCTTAAATCAGCACCACCTTCTACTAAATGAGTGGCAAATGAATGACGAAATGTATGTGGACTTAAATCTTTTTTTATACCAGATTTAGCGGCTAAATCTTTAATAATATAAAATACCATTTGCCTTGTTATTGAACTACCACGCTTACTTAAAAAAATCATATCCTCATTATTTTTTTTAATAGTGATGTGATTACGATGATTCTTAATATAATTATCCATTAATCTTAACGCTGATTTGCCGATAGGAATCAACCGCTGTTTATCACCTTTGCCAACTACACTAATAAATCCATCATTGATATGCAAATCACTTAACTTTAAACTAATTAATTCCGAAACGCGCAAACCACAACTATACATTGTTTCGAGCATAGCTAAATTACGCTCACCTTCAGGAGTACTTCTATCAATATGAGATAACATCAAATCAATTTCCTCAACACTTAAAAAAACAGGAAGTTTCCGTTTAATACGAGGTGTTTCTAATAATTCGGCAGGATTAATTTGGCAATAATTTTCTAAAATTAAAAACTTAAAAAAATGCTTGATGCCTGAAATTATTCGAGACTGAGTGGTTTCCGTAAAATGAAATTCTGAAATATATTTTAAAAACTCCTGTAAATTCTGTAAAGTAACATCGCTCGGATTTTTAGAAGGATGAAACATTTCTATAAAAGCCATCAATTTATTAATATCACTTTCGTAAGAAACTACCGAGTTTTCTGACAACGATTTTTCTACTTGCAAATAATATTTAAAATCCTGAATATTTATTTTCCAAAGTTTCAAAGTTGGAGACTAATGATTAAATTTGAATGAATATAAAAAAACATACTGTGTTAAAGATAGCAATAATCAATGGTCCAAATTTAAATCTTTTAGGAAAAAGAGAAGTAGAGATTTATGGAACAAAATCTTTTGAGGATTATTTCAAAACTCTTCAAACTAAATTCTCTAACATAGCTTTTTCTTATTTTCAGAGTAATGTAGAAGGCGAACTTATTAATAAACTACAGGAGATTGGATTTAATTACGACGGTATTGTATTAAATGCTGGAGCTTACACACATACTTCTATTGCCATTGCCGACGCTATCGCTAGTATAAAAACACCAGTTATTGAAGTACATATCAGTAATATTTTTGCAAGAGAAGATTACAGGCATGTTTCGTATTTAGGAAAACATTGTAAAGGTAGTATTAGTGGCTTCGGGTTAAAAGGCTATGAAATGGCTATAGGAAGTTTTCTATAAAAACTATCTAAACACCCTAATACGTTCTGCTTTATTTATAGCTCCCTTTTATACTACCCACTATAATTTTATTTTTAAAACGGTAGATATAACTGTAAATGTAATAAACGATTCAAGTACCTATTAAATTTAGCGCTATTAAATTAAACCTAGTACTATATATTTTGTGTTTTTACTTTCTGTAAATAGTTCTAGCTATAAGGTGTGGGGGTTGACAAATTTCCTTATCTAAATATTACAAAAAAATCAATGTTTGTTACCGTTTGTAAAGAAAAAAAATGTCAAAACAAAGCGACCGCTTTTGCATATGTATTGATGTCTGCGCGTATAACAGATAACTTCTTTTAGTGGCTGGCTTGTTCTTTGATTACTACAAATTTAGTTTTTAACTTAAGGAAAGGTTTTTCAATTAAATGATAGGATACCATCGCCATAATAAAAATAAACAATAAGTTTTGAGGATATGTTGTACCCAAATTATTAGGTCCAGAAATAAACATTTGTTGCCATAAATAAATACTATAAGATAACAAACCAATGTAATTAATAACTTTTAAATTTAAAAATTTAAACCATAGTTTACGAGGCCCAAAAATTGAATACATCATTAAAAATCCTATCATAAAATTGGCAATTGTCCCATGTGTAGTTCCGAGAGGGATGAAAACAAAACCCAAATTTATTTTATTCATAATAATTATTAAAACAGGCAAAGAAAAGATAGTTATAACTGAAACATAAAACAGCTTTAGCCAGTGTTTTTGAATTTTTTCAAGGATTTCATCTTTATATAAAGCAAATAAACAACCTGTTGCAATAGAATCAATTCTCGTAAAAATTGTTAGTTCATCCATCCAACTAATAGGATGAAAAAACAGAACTACTCTTATTATAGGCACAGTTAAAATTAGAGCAATAACTATCTTTTTTCTAAATTGTCGTGCGTGAATAAAAATTAGTGGCCAAAAAAGATAAAAGTGTTCTTCAATACTTAGTGACCATGCATGGGCTGTTATCCAGTCTAATTTCCAATTAAAATACTTGGTATAAGTTATAGCAGTCAACCATGATTCGTTACTTATATACACAATTTGAAATAGCTGTAGGATAAAATACACAATTAATAAAAAATAATATGCTGGAAAAATCCTTAATGTTCTTCTGATATAAAAATTTCTCAAAGAGATTGTATTTGTTGTAGTTTCTTCATTTAACATTAAGGAAGTGATTAGAAAACCTGAGATAACAAAAAATACATTTACACCTAAATGCCCATCTTGTAAAAAAGAGGTTAATGGGAATAACCATTCAACTTTTTCAGTTCCTGAAAACAAAAATTCTTTAATAGATAGATGATGAAATATAACTAAGAGAATACTTATTGCTCTTAATCCATTTATACTTGGATATTTTATCATTTCAATTTTCATAAATATTAATTTTCTTTAAATTCATAGAGACTACGTAAAGCTTGCCATTAACTAATGAATTATAGTTATTTTTTGAATAGTATTATTATACTTTAAATAATATATACCTTGAAGTACATCTTGTATATTAAGTTGAATAATTTGTTTAGAGAAAATGGAAAATTTGTCTTTTAAGGATATTTCTTCGCCAGTTATTGAATATAGCTTAATTAAATTTTCATCAATAGATTTACTACTTTGTATGGTAATAAAATCCTCAGCTGGATTTGGATAAAAAGTAAACTGTATAGATTGTTTATTAATATCATTTACAGAGACAATAGATGGACTGTTATAAATGAGGGAATCAGTTTTTATAAAATAACAATCAGTTAAAACAGAAGAAAATCCATTTGTGTAGCCAATAGCAGCATAACCATAATCTTTGGTGGATATAAGACTATATGTTTCATCAGTTTTTACAGAACCATAGTCACTTGCATTTATATAAATAAAATCATAATCATATTCAATGAGTTTTACCTGAATCCCAAATCCGAAAAAATCTTCTTTTTGAGAAAAACATAATTTGTTACTGGAATTTGATTGTGATATAGCAACCGCAGTATAGATTTCGCCAAAAGTGGCAGTTCCATTTATCAAAGTAGATAGTATATTTCCAGAATTACTTAATTTTAGTGCATATCCATCAAGCAATCCCATTCCAAATGAAGCGGTAGCACCCGCAGTAATATAATCTCCGGTATTGATTTCAACAATTTGATTCAAAAAATCTTCATTATTGCCACCAAAATATTTACTCCATATAGAATCACCGTTAAGATTGATTTTAAAAACCCAGGCATCTCCTAAGGTATCATTATAACTTTTTGTATATCCAGCTAAAGCATAATTTCCGTCAGCCGTTTGTATAACAGATTTAAATTCATCGTCCTTGTTTCCTCCATAAGTTTTAGTCCAAATTACATTTCCATTTCCATCTGTTTTTATAATATAACCATCTGCATTACCATGCCCAAAACTATAAGTTGTTCCTGCAATGATAAAACCACCATCACTTGTTGTATCCATACTATACGCAAAATCCCAATCGCTACCACCAATAGTTTTTTGCCATAATAAACTACCATTTTTATCCGCCTTTACTAAAAAAACATCATACCCACCTACCCCAGTTGAACTCGTATAACCAGCCATAACATAACTAGAATCTGATAGTTGAACTACACTCTTACCAATTTCAT
The DNA here is from genome assembly GCA_947462425.1 of Bacteroidota bacterium. The sequence goes on along the minus strand of CANHPI010000049.1, from coordinate 457 downwards.
TATTATAGCCACCAAACGATTTTTCAAATTTCTTTTGCCCCATACTATCAAGTTTCAATACATACAAATCTGTATTTCCTTGACCAAAACTACTAGTTGATCCTGTTATTATATAGCCATTATCTAATGTTTGTTTAACATCATAACCAACATCATAACCATTACCACCGTATCTGCAATAAAACTTCTTAGGTGGTTGGGCATTAGCCATAAAACCAACAATTACAAAAAATATGAATAATGTCTTTTTCATAATTTATCGTTTAAATTTTTTAGCAACACTAATAAATGCTCCTTGGCCGTAGGTGTTTTTAGGTGAAATAAATCCTTGCAAACTATTACTTCCTAATTTAAAAAACCATGACTTTGATATATAAGAAAAAGCTAATCCTACATTTAATTTAGTGTAACCGCCATACCCAACATGTAATGCGCCAATTATTTTTGGTGTAATTTG
>CANHPI010000048.1 GCA_947462425.1 Bacteroidota bacterium | reverse complement strand
TTATCTTCATTTGTGTTTGTGTTTTAGCAAACATGGCTATTTCATATTAATAAATTGCAAAGGGATTTCGTAATCTCCTTTTCTACATATAGCGATAACCGCTTGCAAATCGTTAATGCTCTTGCTCGAAACACGAATAATATCATCCATTACTTGAGCCGTCACCTTAATTTTACTGTCTTTTATGTCTTTTAAGATTTTTTTTGAGGCTTCCTTTTCAATTCCTTGACGAATTTTAATTTCTTTTTTAATAATCATTCCTGATGGATAATGAGCTTTACTTTCATCCAAACAACGAGGGTCTAAGCCTTGTTTAAGCATACGGCTATGAATTGAATCTAAAATAGCGTTTAATCTCATATCATGCTCTGTAACAATCGTAATGATCAAATCCTTTTTATTTAATTCTACTTCACTTTTTGAATCACGAAAATCAAATCTGTTTAATATTTCTTTTTTGGCTACATTAATTGCGTTATCTAATGTTTGAGTATCAGCTTTACTTGTTATATCAAAAGATGGCATACGATTTAATTTTAAATAATTTGTTTTAAGTTTAATGAGATATAAAAGTATAAATTTTTGTTTGTAAAATGTGCATCAAATATAAATTGCTATCAATATATTTGATGTACAACAAATAATATTTATGATAAAGAAACTCATATTCACTTTGCTATTTATTGTAACAACAACTGTTACAAATGCTCAAAAAATTACACAATTTAGCACAGATTCTATAAAATTTATAAAAGAATTAAACAATTACTTCTACGACAATTCTGCTAATAAAAAAGATGCTGAAGAATATATTAATGAATTTAGTAAAGCATGGAAATCACCTGATTTTTCAAGCAAATATAGATCAGCAATTTATAAAACTAGTAACACGATGTTACTGCGAAAACTAAAACCCTATCCTTATTATATTAGCTATTTAAATGCTGTAGTTAATTTTATTAATTCTAAACAAAACCCTGAGGTATTTGATAATTGGCAATTATGTATCGAGAAAATATTTAATTCTAAAAATTTAAAAAATTTTAGTGAATACTTAGAAATGAGTGAAAACATTTTCTCAAATAATACTTTTTATAAATCGCCAACCTATAGTTATAAAAGCTTAGAAACTAATTATAAATTTGAATTTGACTCACTGCCAAAAGTTATATTTCCAAAGTTCACATTAATTGGTTCTAGCCCAAGAGGTGATTCGATCTCCATAGAAAATATTCAAGGTGTTTACTATCCATCTTGGGGAAAATTTTCAGGTAATGGTGGAAGATTAAGTTGGAAAAGAACCGGTGTTGGTGATGATGTATATGCCGATTTAATTAGAGTTACTTTAGAATGTAGAACTGGTGGATATATATCTGACTCTGCTACATTTATTGGTAAACAATATTTTGATGTACCTCAAAAAGGAAGAGTAAATGATAAAATTGTAACAGAAAATGGGGAGCCAACCTATCCCCGCTTCGATTCATACAGTAAACGTTTGGTTGTAAAAAATATTTATCCTGATGTAGATTTTGATGGGGGATTTGGAATGCGTGGTAATAAATTTGTTGGATCTGGTAGCGCTAAAAGTCTGGCAAAACTTCTTTTTAAAAGAAATAATGCAAGATTCCTAGAAATTTCAGCACGATCATTTTCTATGACTAAAGAAAAAATAAATGCAAAACCAGCTGCTGTAAAATTTTATTTAGAAAAAGATTCTATCATTCACCCTGGGTTAAGTTTTGTTTATCAAGTCGATAAAAAAACAGTTACTCTTTTAAGAACAGATGATGGACTTGAAAAATCACCTTACTTTAACACTTATCACAAAGTAGATATGTACTTTGAACAACTAGTCTGGAAAATTGATGAACCAAAAATTGAATTTAATTTTTTACCAACTAACAATCAAGGCGAGGCTTTTTTTGAATCTCAAGATTTCTTTTCTAGAGGAAGGCTAGAAGCCATAAAGGGCATGGAAAGCATTAGCCTAGTTAATAAAATGAATGATTACTATAACAATAATGGCAATAACGTATCATTTACAGTTGTAGATTTTGCAAAATATGTTAAGAATCTAGCAGTAGATTTAAGACCCATTATTTTTAAAATGGCTAATTTTGGCTTAATCTATTATGAACCAGAAACTGATTTGGTAACTATTAGACCACGATTATTCGATTATCTTAAAAATTCAAAACACGAGAAAGATTACGATATTATTACCATTCGCTCTTTCTTTTCTGAAGAATACAGAAAGCATGCTCCTATTCAAAATAATGCAACTATGAGCTTGGTTAATAACTCTTATGATATTACTATAAGAGGCGTTGAAAGCATTTTATTAAGTGATACTCAAAAAGTTTTTATGTTTCCAAAACATAACGAATTGGTTTTAAAGAAAAATAGAACTATTGATTTTTCAGGCACTGTAGCTTCCGGTAAATTTGAATTTCATGGTAAAGATTTTGTTTTTGATTATGATCTTTTTAAATTAAAAATGAAAACGATTGACTCTTGCCGAATATATGTTGTTTCGAGAGAGACAGATATTAATGGTAATTTTTCGTTTAAAAGAGTAAAAACTGTTATCGAAAATTTAAATGGTGAACTACGAATTGATGCGCCCAGAAACCATAGTGGATGGGCAAAAGCACCAACCTTTCCATCATTTCAAAGTTTTAAAGAAAGTTATACTTACTATGATAAAAAAAACATATTTAAGGGAGTATATAATCGTGATAAATTTTATTATAAACTTGACCCATTTACCATGGATAGCTTAGATAACTTTAGAAATGAAGGTTTAATATTTGACGGTGAATTCTCTTCAGCAGATATTTTTCCAACATTTAGAGAGCAATTATCTCTTCAAAAAGATTACTCATTAGGATTTATAAGAAAAACTCCGCCAGGCGGTTTTCAGGTATATGGTGGTAAAGCAAAATTTGAAAATGAGATTAAGTTAAGCAATAACGGATTAAGAGCTGATGGAGATTTAAATTATGTAACATCAGTTACAAAATCAAAAGATTTTATTTTCTTTCCAGATAGTATGAATACAATGGCAAACTCATTTGAGGTAAAAGAACAAATTAACCCAACTGAATTTCCACAAACTCAGGGCGATACTGTATTTGTGCATTGGATGCCATACAAAGATTTAATGAATGCAACAAATAAAGCAAGTCCATTTAAACTCTTTAACGGCAAATGTATATTTAACGGAAAATATTCTTTAAACCCAAAAGAGTTGCATGGAAATGGAGTTGTAGATATGATAAAGGCTGATATTGTATCAACTAACATATTATTTAAACAACATCAAATTTTTTCTGATACTGCCAACTTTCATTTAAAAGCAATTGATGAGGAAGGTTTATCATTTACATCGGATAATGTTAATGCAAAAATAGATTTAGATAAAAGAGTTGGTGAGTTTGTTGCTAACGGAAAAGCATCTATTGTGAAGTTTCCTAAAAATCAATATATAGCTTACATGGAGCGATTTAAGTGGTTTATGGATAGTGAAGAAATACAATTAGGAGATGAAAACAAAAAATTAGATGGAAATATAGAAAATGCATTAGACTTAGCAGGACCGCAATTTATTTCTGTGCATCCTAAACAAGATTCTCTTAAATTTTTAGCACCTGCTGCAAAATACAATTTAAGAAAATGTATTATTAATTGTATTAATGTTCCGTTTATTAATGTAGCCGATGCAAGATTATTTCCTGATTCAGGAAAAGTAGTTGTTTATAGAAGTGCCGTTATGGACACCTTAAAAAACTCAAGTATACTTGCAAATACAGTTACTAAATATCATACCATTAAGAATGTTAGAGCAAATATTTTTGGACGAAAAAGTTATTTAGCAACCGGTGATTATGAATATTTAGACGAAAACAAAAAAGCTTATTTAATTAAATTTAATACTATTAAACCAGATACTTCTGGTCAAACAGTTTCTGAAGGAATCATTTCAGAAGAGTCTAAATTTCAGTTTAACGATTATTTTAGTTTTGCAGGAAAAGTATTTTTATATGCATCAAATAAATTTTTAACTTATGATGGAGGTACAAAAATTGTTCACGCTTGTGGAAAAATTGGGAAAGCGTATTTAAAATTTAATGGAGAAATCGACCCTTCTGAAATTCTAATTCCTTTACCTGAAAACACAACCGATATGAATGGTAAACCCGTTGGTTCGGCAATAATTTATGGTCAAGATACAAATATGGTATATTCATCCTTTGTGTCTTTAAGAGGTGGAAGAAAAGATGTTGACGTAATTAGTGCAAATGGTTTCTTAGGTTTTGATAAGGTGTCAGGAGAATATAGAATTACCAACAAAGATAAATTTATAGAACAATCGCTACCTGGCAATTATATTAGCTTAAATACGAATGATTGTAAAGTTTATGCTGAGGGTAAAATGGACTTAGGAGCAGATTTTGGGCAGGTAAAATTTAATACAATAGGAATTGCTACACATAGTACAATAAATGATTCTGCAACATTTGAATTAATGTCTACCATTGATTTCTTTTTTGACAAAGGAGCTCTAAAAAAAATGATTAAAGACATTGAAGTTTTTAATAGTACAATGCAGCCTATTGATTTTAGCAATATTGTATTTACAAAAGGTATTACTGAAATATTAGGGAAAGAAAAGGGAGATAAGGTAATTGCTGACTTAAATTTAAATGGAAATATTAAGAAATTCCCTGATGAATTTGAAAAAACATTTTTAATTACAAATACAGAAATGAAGTACGATAAACCGAGTCGTTCGTTTTTATCGATTGGAAAAATTGGTTTAGGTACAATTAATAAAACTGAAATTTACAAACAGGTTCCGGGTTACATTCAAATTCAACGAAAAAAAGGTGGAGATAATTTCACTTTGTATTTTGAATTAGACCCGCAAACATGGTATTACTTTTATTATTTTAAAGGGGTATTGAGCGTAGTGAGTAGTAATGCAGAATTTAACAACTCAATTAAGGAACTAAAATCAAAAGACAGAAAACAAGATGTGAAAACTGGTCCTACGTTTCAGTTTACAACATGTAGCCCATCTAAAAAAGATGCGTTTATACGAAAAATGAAGCTAGCAGTTGCAAGTGAAGAAAATTAACTTGCAAATAAAAAAGAGCCTTATTAGGCTCTTTTTTATTTATTTTTTTATAACTTTTCTCCAGCTTGATATTTTTCTGTTTTTATAACGTTGCCTTTTTCATCGTAATAATTCCAAATACCTTCTTTCTGGTAATCTCCTAAATCTTTTCTAAAAAGCATTGAGCCCTCTTCTTTTAATTGACCACTTTCATAAAACTCTTTTTTAATGTAAGTCTTAGTTTTTTTATCAACTAATTCAAATATTGAAGCCGGTAATCCATTTTCGTAAAATGAATTTCTCTTGAATAAATACTCTATATTCTTATCATTTTCTTCAATATACTCAGGAGTTCCATTCTTAAAAAAATCATATTGATTTTGCGGATTTCCCTGATAATAATTGACAGAGGATTTTACTTTACCATCCTCATAAAAAATTTCTAATTTACCACGCTTCACATCCGTACTCGAAAAAGAACGTTCAACTTGTCCGTTTTCATAATAGTTTTTAAATACTTTAATAGTACCATCCGCATAAAATCCTTTATGCAATAACTTTCCGCTAACATAATAATCTTCTTGGTAATTTTGCGCCTTAACTCCTTCTTGTGAATATCTTACAGAATCGCCACCCATCATTGGCACTAATTTATTGTACATCATAATGCCATAATCAATGTCAATTATTTCTTTAGCTATATAGAGTTTAGATGATGCTGATGGCTGATTTGAAAAAGTTTGCGAAAAAATCACATTAGTTATTACTAATGTCATTATAAAAAGTGTTAATCTATTAAATGTCATAATTATCCTATTTGCAAATTTTTATGTAAAATAGCAAAATAATTTAGTAAGTAAAGTTATATTATTATTAATGTTTTCCGGATGCCGCTAAATATCTTTCAGCATCCAATGCGCCCATGCAGCCACTACCAGCAGCCGTTACTGCTTGTCGGTATGTTTTGTCGGCACAATCACCAACCGCAAAAACACCTTCAAGGTTTGTTTTTGTTGAGCCTGCAATTACATCAATATATCCTAATTCATCCATATTGATTTGGCCTTTAAATATATCTGTGTTTGGTTTGTGACCAATTGCCACAAAAAAACCAGTTACATCTAAGGTACGTAATTCATTGGTCAAACCATTTTTTACAACAACTCCTTCAACTGTTTCTTTCCCTAAAATATCATGGGTTTCGCTATTGTAAATAATTTCAATATTGGCTGTATTTTTCACACGATGTTGCATGGCTTTACTGGCGCGCATTTCATCCTTACGCACAATCATATAAACTTTTTTACATAATTTAGATAAGTATGTGGCTTCTTCTGCGGCAGTATCGCCCGCTCCAACAATTGCAACATCTTGCCCTTTATAAAAAAAGCCATCACACACTGCGCAAGCAGAAACACCACCAGCATTCATTCGTAAACGTGTTTCGTTTTCTAAGCCCAACCATTTAGCAGATGCTCCAGTTGAAATAATAACAGTATCAGCAGTAATTTCAGTGGTTTCATCAATCCAAATTCGTTTTGGAGATGAGTTTAAATCTGCTTTTGTTGCTAAACCAAATCTTACTTGAGTTCCAAAGCGTTCGGCCTGAGCTTTTAAATCTTCCATTAATTCAGGGCCGGTAACTCCTTTTGGATAACCCGGAAAATTATCTACTTCTGTAGTTTCAGTTAATTGTCCGCCTGGGGTTAAACCAGTATAAACAACTGGGTGTAAATCAGCGCGAGATGCGTAAATAGCTGCAGTGTATCCAGCGGGACCAGAGCCAATAATAAGGCATTTGATATGTTCGGTAGTAGTTGACATAGTTTTGTTTTTTTGAGTTCGAAATTACTATATATAAACTTAAAAAGTTTTGAAAGTTAAAAAGTTTTGAAAGTTTGATTTACGGAAAATAGAATTGCCAAGATCTTAAACTGTTTGGCTCAATCTAAATTTTTGTTTACTAAAAAACCACAATCCCATAAGGCAACCAAAACTGTTAGCAATAAAATCGAGCCAATCGCCGCTTCGATCACTAAAAACTTTGGCTTGCATAATTTCTAATAAACCACCATACACTATACATGCAATGATGATAAAAATCATAAAACTTAAAGACAACTTATTTTTTTTAAACCCAACTAAAAGCCATAAAAAAGTTAAGGTAAAAAAGATACTGGCATGAACAAACTTATCAAAACTCAATAATTCTAACCAATGGGCCGTTGGCACATATTTACCCGGCGTGCAGCAAAGTATAAAAATTATAAGCGTCCAAACAATGGCGGCTAAAAGACTATATTTTAAAAATAGTTTTATCATAGTGGTTTCCCTCAGATAACGAGGACTAGCGCAGATTATTATTGTTGTTAATTGTATTTTTTAAAATTACTGCATACGTTGGTAATAGTGCGGCTGACTTTGGCAATTCGGAGCGAACCGCCATTCGAGAAGCTATTGCGGGGCAAATGGAGGTTGGCGAATTGCCTTGAATTTTTGGTTCTTTTTGTTCAAGCAAAAAGAATATAAAAAAGAAAAACCTTCTGTTTTCACAGAAGGTTTAAATATAAATTATTTAAAACTATGCTCCTATTAATGCTTTGTAATCATCAGCAGATAATAAATCAGCTAATTCAGTTTCGTTATCAATACTTGCCTTAATCATCCAACCTTTTCCGTATGCATCATTATTTACTGATTCCGGAGAGCTATCGATATCTTTATTCATCTCTAAAACTTTACCAGAAATTGGCATAAATAAATCTGAAACGGTTTTTACAGCTTCCACTGTACCAAAAATTTCTTCTCTGGCAACAGTTTCACCAATTGTAGTAATATCTACATAAACAATATCACCCAATTCTTTTTGAGCGAAATCAGTAATGCCAATAGTTGCTACATTACCTTCAACACGAACCCATTCGTGGTCTTTTGTGTACTTTAATTCTGCAGGAAAATTCATATTTATTTAATTTTAAGTTTAATGCTTACAAATCATCAACCAAAACAAGCCTGATTAATTTTCAGACAAATATATAGGTTTAAATTAATTTTAATATAAAATAAGTTATCAAAAAATCATTTAATAAAGGTTTAAAACTCTATTTGTATTTTTGGCTATCAGACTTTAGATTTGCGGCTCATTATTCAAGGAAATTCATTATTTTTAAATCCATTAATTAAATAAAAATGAAAAACATAACAGTAATAGGAAGTGGTACCATGGGAAATGGCATTGCACATGTATTTGCTCAATTTGGCTATTCTGTTAGCCTTGTTGATATTAGTGAAACTGCGCTACAAAAGGCTTTAGCAACTATTGCTAAAAATATTGATAGGCAAGTAGCTAAAGGAACTGTAACCGAAGCCGACAAAACTGCAACTTTATGCAATATTAAAACCTTCACAAAATTAGAGGATTGTGCTAAAACTGCAGATTTAGTTGTTGAAGCAGCTAGCGAAAACGTAAATGTAAAATTGGCAATTTTTAAACAATTAGATGAAATTTGTCCTCCTCACACTATTTTAGCAAGTAATACTTCATCCATTTCTATAACACAAATTGCAGCTGTTACAAAGCGTGCCGACAAAGTTATTGGAATGCATTTTATGAATCCGGTTCCTGTAATGAAATTAATTGAGGTTATTCGCGGTTACTCTACCAGTAACGAAGTTTGTAACTTAATTATGGAAACTTCTAAAAAATTAAATAAAATTCCTACAGAAGTAAATGATTACCCCGGCTTTGTAGCAAACAAAATTTTAATGCCAATGATAAATGAAGCTATTATAACATTATACGAAGGAGTTGCAGGTGTGGAAGAAATTGACACCGTAATGAAATTAGGAATGGCTCATCCAATGGGACCATTACAACTAGCTGATTTTATTGGATTGGATGTATGCTTAAATATTTTACGTGTATTACAAGATGGTTTTGGAAATCCAAAATATGCTCCTTGCCCTTTATTAGTAAATATGGTAATGGCTGGTAATTTAGGGGTAAAAAGTGGGAAAGGATTTTATGATTATAGCGGTGGAACAAAAGAATTAGTTTTAGCAGATAGATTCAAAAAGCAAATGAATGCTGTTTTAGCTTAATTTTTCATGGCTAACAGTGCGACTTTTCCAATTGAATTTCCTCCTATTAGAAGTGCAGGAGTATATTACTTTAATACATCGTCAGGTCTCAGATACGAAGTTCGTTTTGGAAGAAGACAAGATAATATTTTGCATGCCACCATTGTATTTGGTGTAATTAATGAAGAGTTTGATGGTGAAGAATATGTTACTACAAACAGAGGTGAAGTTTACAGTGTAATGAATACCATAGTGAAAATTATTAAAGACTTTATGGAACAACACTCAAAAGTAAATATTTATGAATTTCATGCCATAGACAGAGATGACGAAAATGAACACGGATCGGGAGCAGAAGTCAAAAAAAATAAAATTAAAGGAAATGCACGACTAAAATTATATAAACGGTATTTACCTAAAATATTTGAACAAGGATGGACTTTTAATTTTAATGGTAACAACGCAATTGTAAATAAAATTTAGAAATTTGATAACTCAACTATTAATTAATTTAACTGTAACAAAATAGTTTAGCTATAACAAACAGAATATAAAACTAAAAACTTATAACTAATAACCAATTAGTATGGCTGTATATAAATTTAAATTATTTATTGAAGATAACGAAGACATCTATAGAGAAATAGAAATATTATCAGGTCAAACGTTTGATGATTTTCATAACGCAATTCAAGAGGCTTATAAGTTTGATAAAAAACATGCTGCAGCATTTTTTGTGAGTGATGATTATTGGAGAAAAGATCAGGAAATTACTTTACGCGAGGAAGATTTACCATTAGATGCGGAAGAATTAAAGAAAAATGTTTCTCCTAAAAAATTAATGTCAAAAACAAAAATTGCAAAATACATTGATAGTCCACGTCAACGTTTTATGTATGTATTTGACCCAGCAATCAAATGGTCGTTTTGTATTGAGTTAATGAAAATATTACCCGACAATCCAAAAGGCACCTACCCCACTTGTGTTAAATCAATTGGAAATCCTCCAAAACAATACAAACAGGCTAAAATGGCAACCGGTGAATTAAGTCCCGATTTATTAATGGCCTCTATGTTAGATGATCCGGAAATAGCAAATGAAAGCGAAATTTATCAAGCCATTAAAAATGATACCATAGGAATTGATGAAGGAGATTTAAATCATTTAGAAGCTGAGGAAGGTGAAGATTCAGTTGATGGTGACGAAGATGATATGATGGTTGGAGATGACGATGATATGGATAACGAAAATGAAATACCTGAAGGTTACGGACACGATGAAGATTAATAAATAAGTTGTTGGTTTTGTGATAAAAGTTATTAGAAAAAAATCCAACAACAAAAAAAATAACAAATAACAAATAACAAATAAACTATGCAAACCAAAGAAACAGCAAATGCAGCTTACGAAACGCAACTAAACGATTGGATTGTTCAAGAAAAAGCTGCGATTGAATTGATTGGAACTATCGGAAAATTATGGTTCGAAAGATCTATTGAATTAATTTTATTCAGAAATCAATTAGTAGATAGAAGTGTAAGTGAAATTATGAACTTACATTTATATGCTAAAAACATTGTTAAAAAAACAATTTCAGTAAATGATACTTTAGCAATTGCTACTGAAATAATGAATGCGGATATTTGTCCTTCGCGCGTTGATATTGGCAAATTAGCTTTTGAATTCCAACAAGAGCAAGCAAACTTTAAATCAGTTGCTGATTTTATTGCTTCAAAATTAAAAGATTTAATTGGTACAAAAACAACAATTACACCCAAAGATGTTGTATTATATGGCTTTGGACGAATAGGTCGCTTAGCTGCTCGTGAATTAATTTCGCAAGCTGGTAAAGGTGAGCAACTACGTTTACGTGCTATTGTAACTCGCGGCAGCAGTGATGATGATATTGTGAAACGTGCAGATCTATTACGTACTGATTCCGTTCATGGTAATTTTCCAGGAACAGTTATTGAAGATTTAGAAAACAAAGCATTAATTATCAACGGACACACCGTTCACATGATTGACGCAAAAAATCCTGAAGACGTTGATTATACTGCATACGGAATTGACAACGCATTGCTAATTGATAATACAGGTGTTTTTAGAGATGATGTTGAATTAAGTCGTCATTTAAAAGCAAAAGGAATAAGTAAAGTTTTATTAACGGCACCTGCAAAAGGAAATGTGCCAAATGTAGTTCATGGTATTAACCACGAAACAATTGACTTAAAAACTCAACAAATTTTTTCAGCGGCATCTTGTACCACTAATGCTATTATGCCAATTCTTTATGTAATTGATAAAGAATTAGGAATTGAAAAAGGACATATAGAAACTGTTCACTCATACACGAATGATCAAAACTTATTGGACAACTATCATAAAAAATACCGCCGTGGTCGTTCCGCTGCATTAAATATGGTAATCACTGAAACTGGTGCTGAAAGTGCTTTGAAAAAAGTATTACCTCACTTAGCTGGTAAATTTACTGCCAACTCTGTGCGTGTTCCTACACCAAACGTTTCGTTAGCCATTTTAAATTTAAATATTAATAAAGAAGTTACACGTGATGAAGTAAATGAAATTATTCGTAATTATGCTTTAAACGGTGCTTTAGTTGAGCAAATTCAATACGCATTTAGTAACGAATTAGTTTCTTCTGATGTAATTGGAAACCCTTGCCCTTCGGTATTTGATAGTAACGCTACAATTATTTCTCCGGATAAAAAGAGTATTGTATTATATGTTTGGTATGATAACGAATATGGTTATACTCGTCAGGTAGTTCGTTTTGCTAAGCATATTGCTGAAGTAAGAAGAGCTACTTACTATTAGTATTGTATTTTAGAATAACAAACACCTATTAGTCTTTTTA
>CANHPI010000047.1 GCA_947462425.1 Bacteroidota bacterium | reverse complement strand
ATTTTTGTTCACGCAACAGGTTTAGAAGAAGAAATTCGCGAAAACGATAATGTTGTATTTGATGTACAAGAAGGAAAAAAGGGTTTAAATGCAGTAAATGTTAAGTTAGCATAAGACCAATTCAAATAGAAAAATAACAATAAAAAATAAAAAAAATGAAAAACGGAGTAGTAAAATTTTACAACGAAGCAAAAGGTTTCGGATTTATTAAAGAAGACAATGGAACAGAAATATTTGTTCATGCAACAGGTTTAGAAGAAGAAATTCGTGAAAACGATAACGTTGTATTTGATGTACAAGAAGGTAAAAAAGGTTTAAATGCTGTAAACGTTAAGTTAGCTTAAGATTTAAATACTTTCAAAATAAAAATCCCTCTGCCAAATGGCTGAGGGATTTTTTTATTTAATATGATTTTAAATAATAATACTATCATCAATAAAAAAATACCTTTTTTAAGTCACATATTTACTTAAATTTGTTTTCCAAAAAAATTGAAACATGAATCGTACTTTTTATACTTTTATATTATTATTAACTTCAATAATTAGTTTTTCTCAAAACGCAACAATTCGTGGGTTTGTTTATAATAAAGATAATGGAGAACCTATAGCTTTTTCTAATGTTTATCTTAAGGGAACAACAATCGGTGCATCTACTGATTTAAATGGATTTTTCTCTATTAACAAAATTGTAGCTGGTTCATATACCTTATTAGTAACAAATTTAGAGTTTGATACGATTTCAGAAAAAATAGCAATTAAAGCAGGTGAAATTTTAACTAAAAAATTCTTTTCGGTAAAAGGTGGAGTAATGTTAAATGCTGTTGATGTTACTGCCGAACAAATTGAAAAAATAGAAACTCCAAATGTTGGTGTTCAAAAAATAGATCCGGTTGCTATTAATAAATTACCAAGTGTTGGAGAGCCTGATTTAGCTCAATATTTACAAGTTTTACCCGGTGTTGTTTTTACTGGAGATCAAGGCGGGCAATTATATATTAGAGGAGGCTTACCAATTCAAAATAAAGTATTATTAGATGGAATGGTAATTTATAATCCTTTTCATTCTATTGGTTTATTCTCAGTATTTGATAATGATATTATGAGAAGTGCAGATGTATTCAGTGCTGGTTTTGGCGCTGAATATGGCGGAAGAACGTCCTCTATCATGGATATTACTACACGCGATGGTAATAAAAAATATTTATCAGGTAAAGTTTCTGCCTCTACATTTGGAGCTAAATTAACTTTAGAAGGACCTTTAAAAAAATTAAAAGAAGATGGTAAAGGAAGCTCTTCATTTTTATTATCTGGTAAAACATCTTACCTACCTCAAACTTCAAAAACGTTATATCCTTATGCAAATAAAAATAATAACAATGATGGTTTGCCTTTTTATTATACCGATATATATGGTAAAGTCTCTTTTAATGGAGGCAATGGAAGCAAAGTAAATTTATTTGGATATAACTTTACTGATAAAGTAGTATATAAAGATCTTGCTAAATTTGATTGGAACTCATTTGGTGGTGGAAGTAATTTTATTTTAATTCCGCAAAATTCAACGTTATTAATTGAAGGAAATTTTGCTTATTCTCAATACAAAATCAATTTTGAAGGCGCTACAGAAACTGATAAAAAGTCTAGTTCTGTAGGTGGATTTAACGGAGGTTTTAATTTTTTAAAGTACTTTGGTCGTAACGAATTAAAGTATGGTTTTGAATTAGTTGGTACAAATACAAATTATGAAATTCAAACTCCTACATTATCTAAAATTAGCTATACTAAAAACTCTGTTGAATTAGGTGGGCATGTAAAATTTAGATGGTTAGATAAAAAGAAATGGATTGTTTTGGAGCCTAGTTTCCGTTTACAATATTATGCAAAATTTGCTGAGGCTTCTCCTGAGCCACGTTTGCAAGGTAAAATCAACTTCACTCGTAAAATTCGTTTCAAATTTGCCGGTGGTTTATACAGCCAAAGTTTAATGAGTGCAAGTTCCGACAGGGACGTGGTAAATTTATTTTATGGATTTATTAATGGACCTGAAAATTTACCTACTGAATACAAAGATAAAAATAATGAAACCATTGCCACGAAGGGAGTTATCCAAAAATCGCGTCATGTAGTGGCTGGTTTTGAAATTGATCTTTTAAAAAATTTAGAGATTCAAATTGAAGGTTACCAAAAATACTTTAATCAAATGGCTAGCGTAAACAGAGATAAATTATATGATGATATACCTGAGAATGCTGATAAGCCAGATGCTAATAAAAAAGATTTTATAATGGAGCAGGGGCAAGCAACAGGCTTGGACTTTACTGCAAAATTTGAAAAAAAACGTTTTTACTTTTGGGCAGTTTATTCTTTAACCTATAACAAAAGATACACAGGAAATACTGCTAGTGGAGATGTATTTGAATATGCCCCAGTTTTTGATAGAAGACATAATGTAAATTTAGTTGGTACTTATACGTTTGGTAAAAAACGTAATTTAGATTTAAGTATTCGTTGGAACTATGGCTCTGGTTTTCCTTTCACACCAACTCAAGGATACTATCCTCAGGTTGATTTTGGAAACAATTTTAATTATGATTATACAACTGCTAATGCTAATTTAGGATACGTTCCTGGGGATTATAACTCTCGTCGTTTACCTGATTACCACCGTATGGATATTAGTTTAAAATGGTTATATAATATTAGCGAGAAAACAAAATTAGAAGTAAATATAGGCGCAACTAACTTATATAATCGTGATAATATTTTTTACTATGATCGCGTAAAAAATAAACGTGTTAATCAGTTGCCAATTTTACCAAACATAAATATTAGCTTTAAATTTTAAATAATAGACATTGGCTTTCAAGATTTATACAAAAACTGGAGATAAAGGGCAAACATCTTTAATTGGAGGAACCCGTATTCCTAAATTTGATATTCGTATCGAAGCTTATGGAACTGTTGATGAATTAAACTCAAACATTGGTTTAGTAAGAGATCAGCAAATTGATGAAAATTCGAAAACTATTTTAATTGAAATTCAAGACAGGTTGTTTACAATTGGATCTCTATTAGCAGCAGATCCGTTAAAAAATAAAATGGTTTTGCCTCAAATTTCTGAACTTGATATTGAATTATTGGAAAAAGAAATAGATACCATGAATGAACATTTACCGGAAATGAATTCTTTTGTCCTTCCAGGAGGTCATTCAACCATTTCATTTTGCCATTTAGCAAGATGTGTTTGCCGTAGAGCAGAACGCTGTGTTTTAAAACTAAATGAAGAGCAACCGGTTAACGAATTAATATACAAATATTTGAA
This sequence comes from Bacteroidota bacterium, assembly GCA_947462425.1. The sequence continues at coordinate 8,790 of CANHPI010000047.1, read as the reverse complement.
TCGGTTATCAGACTATTTATTTGTATTATCCCGAAAGTTCACTCAAGATTTAAAGGCAATTGAAACGCCTTGGAAACCTAGATTATAATGACCTCTCCAATTGAAATAGTAAATGGGATGATTGCCAAAGACTATTTTAGTCAATGGTTGGGTATTGAGGTTTTAGAGGTAAAGGAAGGTTTTTGTAAAATACAAATGACTGTTCGTAAAGATATGCTAAATGGATTTGGAATTGCACATGGTGGAATTACTTATTCGGTGGCAGATAGTGCACTCGCTTTTGCCTCTAATTCTAATGGTCAAAAAGCAGTTTCTTTAGAAACATCAATTTCTCATACTATTTCATTGAAAGAAAATGATAAAATTATTGCCGAATGTATTGAAGAACACTGTTCTAATAAAATAGGAATTTATACAGTTAAAATATACAAGGACTTGGATTTATCTGTTGTTGCTTTATTTAAAGGCACCGTTTATCGGACTTCAAAAATTTGGTAAACCACGTCTTTAATATAATTAACTCTAATTGAATTAGTTGAAATTGATTTTAATTAAAATATAATTTTGCAATCAAACAAAATAGTTCTATATTTGCGCTCCACTTTTTAGCCTCTGGTTGCACGGTGCAGCGAATGCTACAAATGATAAATATTTAAAATAAGAAACAATGAGTTTATTATTAGATTACGTAAAAAAACAATTGGCAACAGAAGTTGCTCATCCAAAGTTTAAAGCTGGTGATACGATTACAGTTCACTACAAAATTAAAGAGGGTGAAAAAGAACGTATTCAGCAGTTTTCAGGTGTTGTTATTCAACGTAAAAACGAGCCTGCAACAGCATCTTTTACAGTTCGTAAAATTTCTAACGGTGTTGGTGTAGAGCGTATATTTCCTGTATCATCTCCATTTATTGATAAAATAGAATTAAACAAAGTTGGTATTGTTCGTAGAGCAAAAATATACTATATACGTACTCGTACAGGTAAAGCAGCTCGTATTCGCGAAAAACTACAAAAGAAAACAGTTAAATAGAATTAACAATTATTTATTAAAAAAACCTCTCAATAAAACTGAGAGGTTTTTTTATGGGAATAAATGATAAAAATAAAATTATGGAATAACTCGTTATTTTTTATTTATAAATCTGTTATAATTTTTAAAATAAAGCCTAAATTGTGATATTTTACTAGACTTTAGTGCTTAAAATCAATCCATTAATAGTTTTAGTTTTAAAACAATTTAATTACATTTGTATAATACATCTACTTTTTTATGAAAAAAATATTCACTATTCTTTCCCTTACGAGTTTTACAGCGTTTTTTTCTCAAATTACAATAAATTCAAATTTCCCTTCAACGATTAATTTAGCATCTGAAATCGAGGCAGATATTAAAATTAATAAAGGAGCCGTTAGTAATTTTGCGAAATATCAAATGGATGTTCCTGCAGGCATTAATGTATCTGCTATCGATACTAAATCTGGAAATTTTACTTTTGAGAATCAACGAGCAAAAATAGTTTGGGTATCCGTTCCGAATGAAGATGAATTTACTATTAAATTAAAAGTTCAAGTAGCTACTGATGCTCCAAATTCAGTAACATTTTCTCAAAAATTTTATTATTTAGAAAATAATGAGAAAAAAGAAATTGAAGCTAATCCGGTTATTATTTCAATTAGCGGTGGCAATGCTGTTACTGAAAATACAACTTCTGATACTAAACCTATAGAAGCAACTGCATCTTCAACTGTAACTGAAACTATAATTAAAGAGACTAAACCTGTTGAGACTAATTCATCAACTCAAATAGGAACAACTATAGAAACTAAATCAGAAGAGTCAGTTGTTAAATCAGAAACGGTAGAAGTAAACCCTGATGTAGTTAAAGTGGTTGAAACTAAAGTGATTGAAACTAAGGTGGTTGAAGTTGAATCCGTTAAAAAAACGAATGTAACTTCTTCAATTTCAGATGCAGGAATGACATTTAAAGTTCAACTAGGGGCTTATAATATTCAGCCAAGTAAAAGTAAATTTTCTAGTGTTGGAAATGTAAATATTGATTTAATAAATGGAATGTACAAAGTAACCACCGGAAACTTTAAAACATTAGATGATGCTGTTAAACACCGTGATGGATTAAAATCAAAAGGATATAATGGCTTTATTGCAAAATATAAAGACGGAAAGCGTATTAACTAATTCAATATTTTCTAATTAATCTTTACTAATTCTTTTTTTTTGATTAGAAATTATCTCATAATAATTTTAAGTTTTGTTTCTAGTTACGTTTGGGCGCAACAGTATCCATGGTGGTCGCAATACAGAAATAATCAAACCTTAAATAATCCGGCTTTTTGTGGTACAAAGCGATTAATTGATATTAGAATTAATTATCGTAATCAGTGGACTAGTTTTGAGGGTGCTCCAAAAACCTATGCTTTGTCCTTAAATTCTCGTTTATGGAAAGGAAGATTAGGATTGGGCGGCTTTATATTTAAAGACGATATTGGACCATTTAAAAATTTTAATTCAACTGTAACTGCAGCATATCATCTGAAATTTGCAGACTCAGAATTATCTTTTGGAATTCAGGGAAATTATTTAAGTAAAACATTTAACGGAAATGATATCACCCTAAGAAATCAACAAGACAAAGCCATAAACCAATATATTGAGGATAAAACCGGAAACTTTGATGGCAGTTTTGGCTTATTATATTATAATGATAGGTTTCATTTGGGAATAGGCGCAAACAATGTTGCAAGCAGTGAACTTGAATTTTACCAAAATGACTCATTAAAAAAAGGAAAATATACAAGCGTTCCTCATTATAATATTTCCGCAGGCTTTAATTGGGCTGATGATCCTGATTTTACATTTGAAAATTCGATATTAGCACTTTACGTTCCAAACTTACCCTTTTCATTTGATTATACTTTAAGATTGCATATGAAAAAGCAATTAATTGCTGGTTTTAGTTTTCGATTAAATGATGCCATTGCCCTACATTTAGGTTATACCATAAAAGAAAAATTTCAAATTCTATATTCTTACGATTTGGTTACCTCTCCCTTAAGAAAATATCAAAGTGGCTCTCATGAAATATCATTGATTTTTTCATCAAACATGGGAACGGATATTAAGAAAAGAGGCTTAAATAAACGTTTTGTTCGTCAAAAATATCAATATCTTATAAATTAGTTTTATTAAATAAATTTTAAGCAAGCTTTAATTAAACCTTATAGATAAATGATTTTTGCAATAATAGATTTAGGAACAAATACATTTAATTTGCTGATAGGTGAGCGTTTGCCAGATTGCACCTTTAAAAAAATATTTAATACTAAAGTAGCAGTTAAATTAGGAGAAGGTGCCATAAACGCAGGATACATTGCTGAAGTTCCTTTTCAAAGAGGTATTAATGCATTAAAACAATATCAGCAGTATTTATTAGACTATAATGTTAAGCATACTTATGCCTTTGCAACTTCTGCCATTCGTTCCGCATCTAACGGTAATGAATTTGTAGATCAAGCAAAAAAAAATGCTGGAATATCTATTACCGTTATTGATGGAGATGAAGAAGCGGATTTAATATATCATGGTAATAGAATGGCTGTAAATATGACAGATTCAGTTTCTTTAATAATGGATATAGGAGGCGGAAGTACTGAATTTGTTTTGGCAAATCATAATACCATTTTTTGGAAACAAAGTTTTTTGCTAGGTGCAGCACGTTTACTTGAAAAATTTAAATTAACTGATCCAATAACTAATAAGGAAATAAAAACATTTAACGATTATTTAAAACAGGAATTAGCTCCACTTTTAGAAGCTATTAAATCTTTTAAGCCAAATGAGTTGATTGGTTCATCAGGGGCATTTGATTCTGTTGTTGATGTGATAGCAGGAGAGTTTAATACTGAAGAGGAATTAAACGATATTAAAACAGAATATAGTGTTAATTTAAATCATTATTTATTTATCAGTAAAAAATTAAAAAAATCAACATTAAAAGAACGCTATGGTATTAAAGGATTAATTGATATGCGTGTTGATATGATTGTAATTTCCATTTTATTAATTGATTTTATTTTAGAAGAGGTTAATCTTTCTGCAATGCGAGTATCAACTTTCTCTCTCAAAGAAGGAGTTATTAGTCAAAAATTAGGATTAAGCATTTCTTAATTTTTTTCATCAAAATCTTTCTCTAACTTTGCTATAATGATGGTAAAAAGTCCTTATACATTAACAATAGCTGATAATTTTAATCAGGATTTATTGTTAAAAAACACTTGGTTGGTCATTTTACATGCATCCAGAACACCTCCTCATATTGGTATATTGATTAATGGAAACTATAATTCATTAACTATAAAAGGACACGAATTAAATATTAATGGTAATGTATTATTAAAAACCATTCAGCAAAAAAAAATTGAAACCCTTTTTATTCAATTAAAAAAGCATCCTGTGTTTAGTTATGATTATCAAAAGGAAATTTGCCAATATTATATTCAACAATTTACTCAGGTAAAAGTAAATGAAGCGTCTTGCTTAAGTCCAATAAAATTATTTCTTCAAGAATTTTATGCTATTTCGGAAAATAAAAAGGAGTTATTATTTGAATTAGTTGAACGTTTAAAGCAAAATAATTACATTACATTAACTTTAGGAATTGGCTTTGAAAATAAATTTATAGACAATAAGTTTTCATTACCAATGTATTCAAATGAACAACTTCAGGAAATTATTAGAGCAGAAAGAGATAATTATTATAAAGAATAATGTTTATTAAATCAGAACATATTTATCTAAGAGCATTGGAGTTATCCGATTTGGAATTAATCTACACTTCTGAAAATAATCTTGCTATATGGAAAGTAAGTAATACTCTTACACCGTTTAGCAAAGATGTTTTAGAATTATATTTACAAACAGCTCATCAAGATATATACACCAATAAACAATTAAGATTATTGATATGCTTAAATAATACGCATGAACCAATTGGTACTATTGATTTATTTGAATTTGATCCAATGAATTTAAGGGCTGGGGTAGGGGTTTTGATTTTTGAAGAACACAGAGAAAATGGATATGCTTTTGAAGCTATAGAATTAGTTAAGCAATACACCAAAAACACATTAATAATGAACCAATTGTATTGTAATATTAGTTCATATAATAAAGAAAGTAGTTCATTATTTAAAAAATGCGGCTTTGAAATGATTGGAACAAAAAAACAATGGAACAGAATTTCAATTAATCAATTTGAAGACGAGTTAATGTATCAGTTAATTTTGTAATTATTTTGCAAGCTTCTGAATTATTTACATTTTTTCCACCAAAAATATAATCATAACAATTTTTGCAATACAAAATTAAACGGTCTCATACATTTAAATTGATTTTTAAGGTTTCGAAGATTTACCGGTAGCTTGCATTTCTACTTTATCTAAAACATAATTTCCTTTAGAATCAATGTTAATTCTTGGAAGCCAATGGTTTGTTTCAAAATAATCATATCCTATTTTCAGTGTTTTCCAAAAAGATAATTTGCTTTTAGAATAATTAGATTCTAACATTTTTAAATTTTCAGTAGTAAACTTTATAGGATAAATATCAATGTAAATAGGAATATTTCTATTACGACCTTCTAGGCATAAAACATACAATTCTTTTATTTTATCATCGGTCATCGGTATGCAACCATTAGTTACACAATTGCCATGCATCATAATTGCACCTCCAGGACTAATTCCTTCTTTTAATGTTAAATCACTTGAATTTGGATAATTTATTCGCATGCTTAAATAATAATCACTTTTTGAGTTAAATAAATCTATTTTATAAAATCCCTCAGGCACTTGTTCATCACCTTCTTTTCTTTTAGGACCTAAATCGCCACTAATTGCGCAAATATCATATGTTTTAAATAGTTTATATTTAACATCCTCTTGATTTTTTAGCCAAACTTCAACTATTTTCTCATATTTAAAAGCTCTCAAATAAATATCAAAATTATCGGGGTTAACTAAAATTGATTTTAAATCCAATTTTAATTGAGGCCATTTAGTTTCATAAGCATCTTTTACCCTTGGGCTTTTTAATTGCCCTGCTTTAAAGGCCAATGTTTTTACCTGAGCCTTTGATAATGATAGAGTTAAAACAACTAACAAACAGGTATGTATAACATTTTTAAATAACATATAATTGTTTTTTTTAATGATTTAAATTTGAATAACTAAAAATAGTGTTTTGTTATATGGTAATTCTTAAAATATTAAAAAATAAATTTTTTTTAGTAGTTGTTGGACTATTTTTTTGGCTTTTATATTTTGATAAAAATGATGTGTTTACTCAATTTGATTTAATTAAAAAGTGTAATAAATTGAACTCAGAAAAAGAATATTACATTACCGAAATAGAAAATAATAAAAAAGAAGTTATTGAATTGCAAAATAATAAGAAGAGCTTAGAAACTTTTGCCCGAGAAAAGTATTTGATGAAACGCGATAACGAAGACGTTTTTGTTTTTGTTCAGAAATAAAAAAGGTTAGAATTTTTTTCTAACCTTTTTTATTATTAATAAGCGTAGTCGCTTAGGTATTCAAAATTCTTGGTTAATTTTCCCTGTTTACAAATACTGGCACGTTCAATAATTTGATCAACATCTTCTTTAAACAAAAATGGTAAAACACGTTCCATCAAATCTTTTCCAAAATCATCACTGGCATCTCTTGGTAATTCACAGGGTAAATTATCTACTGCCATAACACATATTGTATCTTTGTTAAAAGGAACGTCTTCTTTATTTGTTTTTGGATTATAACCATAAAATGGATGTTCAATTGTACTTGATCTTAATGTAGTAGGAACTGACCCATCAATATCACAAGTAATATCAGCAATTACACTCATTTTAAAATCAGAAGCTTTCATATCATCTGTTGTAAACATTTTAGGTGAACGTGGATCCCAAAAATGAGCAGAGATAAAAATATCGGTTGCTTTTGTAAAAGGAGAAAACTTGGAAACAAAATGTTCAGGATGACTAAAGAAATCGTTTAAATCAAAATTATGATCATTTGGTCGTTCAACATAATCTCTTGGATTTAACTGGCAATAAACAGGCTCTCTGAATGAAGCCATTAAAAATTCTTCTGGAGTTACTTTTCTAATTCTTAGCGCAGATAATATTTCGATAGAACCATTAGCAACACGTCCACCACCAGTTAAGGCAATTTTAATATTTGGTAATTTTACTCGTTTTAATTCTTCTTCCATTTCAGCTCTGTCTCTGCAAAGATTAGCTGGTTTAATTTGAAATAAATCATATTTTCGACCATAACCTAAAATACCATTATACGTTCCTACAATACCAGCAAAGCGACCAAAACCAATAATTCGATTATGGTTTTTGTCGGTTAAGGTTTCGTAATCAATCATTTGAATTTTCTTATCAATCAAAGTTTTCATTAACTTAAGGTTGTGAGCCTGTTTTTTTATAGTATGTGAAAAGAAAAAATATTTTTTACCAAGAATCAAATTTTCTTTGGGCACTTCTTTTACACCCATTAATACATCACAATCGCTTAAATCTTCCTGTAAGGTTAATCCAAATGCTAAATATTCATCATCACTATAACATCTTATTTTACTTGGCTGAATAACTATTTCCAAATTTGGATAGGTTCGCAACAATTCGTTACAAATTAAAGGTGTTAAAGGAACTCGTTTGTCTGGCGGTGATTTTTCTTCGCGAAGAACTCCAATTTTGAATTTTGACATATAAATGTATTATAGAGTGTATTATTATTTATTTAAAAAAAATAGGTAAGTAGCTAAATTAGCTAGTTTTTTATGCAAATATACACTCATTGTTTAAATTTTGATAGTTGTAATACTCTTCCTAACAAAAATAATTAACAAATATCGATAGCTATAATATTTCTTAAAATCAATTAAAAGACTCCTACAAAGTGGATGATTTTATTTAGTTATTTCCTCTCACCAATTTGTTGTCTCCACATGGCATAATATAAACCTTTTTCATTAAGTAAATCGTGATGCTTTCCTTGTTCAATAATTTTGCCCTGCTCTAAAACAAATATTTTATCGGCATGCATAATTGTAGATAAACGATGTGCAATTAATACCGTAATTCTATCTTGGTTTGAAGAAATGTTTCTAATGGTTTGTGTAATTTCTTCTTCTGTGATTGAATCAAGGGCAGATGTAGCCTCATCAAAAATTAATAAATGCGGATTTCTTAATAATGCTCTTGCAATAGATAAACGTTGTTTTTCTCCACCGGACACTTTAATCCCACCTTCTCCAATGGTAGTATTTAATCCATTTTCCGCACGTTTTAATAAATTTTGACAAGCAGCTTTTTGTAGCACATCATTTATCTCTTCATCAGTTGCTGTTGGTTTTACAAATAATAAATTGTCTTTTATTGTTCCAGAAAACAGCTGAGCATCTTGTGTAACAAAACCTAATTGTTGCCTTAATTCATTTAAGTCAATGTCTTTAGCATTTTTTTCATTATAAAAAATATCACCTTCGGATGTATTATAAAGTCCCACCAACATTTTTACCAAGGTTGTTTTTCCACTTCCCGATGGACCAACAAAAGCGATTGTTTCGCCTACCTTGGCATCAAAAGATATATCAGAAACGGCATAATAATTAGCTGTTTGGTGCTTAAATGAAATGTGCGAAAAGCGTAAATTGTTTATAATTCCTATTGTTTGAGGATTGAGTGGTTTTTCTTCACTTTT
>CANHPI010000046.1 GCA_947462425.1 Bacteroidota bacterium | reverse complement strand
TAATGTGTTTCATTAAACCATCAATATCAATGTTATTGTCATCAATATAAGCCAAGATACCATTAATAATTTCGGTTAAATTATGCGGTGCCATATTAGTTGCCATACCAACAGCAATACCAGAAGCACCATTCATTAATAAATTTGGAATACGAGAAGGAAGAACAGTTGGCTCTGTTAATGAGTCGTCAAAATTGGGACGAAAATCAACCGTATCTTTTTCAATATCACTTAATAATTCTTCAGTAATTTTACGAAAACGAGCTTCGGTATAACGCATTGCTGCCGGTGGATCACCATCTACAGAACCGTAATTACCTTGTCCATCTACTAACATATAACGTAAGCTCCATTCTTGTGCCATACGAACCATTGTATCGTAAACAGATGTATCGCCATGTGGATGGTATTTCCCTAAAACCTCCCCAACAATACGGGCAGACTTTTTATAAGGACGATTGTGCATCACACCTAAATCCAACATACCGTATAATACACGACGATGTACAGGTTTTAAACCATCTCTTACATCAGGTAAAGCACGCGATACAATAACCGACATCGAATAATCGATATAGGCTGTTTTCATTTCCTCTTCAATGTTAATTTGGATAATTTTCTCTCCGCTCATATTCTTTTATTTATTTTTTAATTCTTTGTAATTTAATTGGCAATTCTGAAATAATGGCAGTAATTTTTTTATAATAACTTCACAAATTATCATTTTATGAAATTAGTAATAGGCTTTGAAAGTACCTTTTTTATTAGTAATTTAGATGTATAGTTATTAACAGTTTTGATGTTAAAAAAAAGGTCGCTTAAAATATACAAAACTGACATTATCGGTTACTTTTGATTGTGGCATTAATTATGTTTATAACAATACAAAGAACTAAAATTTATGGAAGCAAAATTTTCACAGCGCGTAAAAGACGTTATAACGTTTAGCCGAGAAGAAGCCTTAAGACTTGGGCATGATTATATTGGAATAGAACATTTAATGTTAGGTATGATTCGCGATGGCGAAGGCGTTGGCATTAAATTATTGAAGAATTTAGCTATTAATATTCAGGATTTTAGAAAGCAGATTGAACAAAGTTTACCTGTATCCATGAAAAAGGTAAATAATTTATCTAATATCCCATTAGTTAAGCAAGCTGAAAAAACCTTAAAATTAACTTATTTAGAAGCCAAAGTATTTAAAGCTCCGCAAATTGGAACTGAACATCTACTAATGTGTATTTTAAAAGATAACGACAATGTTGTTACTAAAACTTTAAGTAAATATGGAGTAGATTATAACGCTGTAAAATTAGAACTAGAAGGATTTATGGAAAATCCTCATAAAATTGAAAACTCTACAGCAGGTGATGATGAGGATAGCGAAGAAACTTTTGGAAATAGCGGTTCTGGGACATCAAAAAAAGGAGGTGAATCCAAATCTAAAACACCTGTTTTAGATAATTTTGGAAGAGATTTAACTAAAATGGCTGAAGACGGAAAATTAGATCCTGTTGTAGGTCGTGAAAAAGAAATAGAACGCGTATCTCAAATTTTGTCTCGCCGTAAAAAAAATAATCCCATATTAATTGGTGAACCAGGAGTAGGTAAATCAGCCATTGCTGAAGGTTTAGCTTTACGAATTATTCAACGTAAAGTATCTCGTGTACTTTTTGGAAAACGTGTTGTTACTCTTGATTTGGCTTCTTTAGTTGCAGGTACAAAATACCGTGGACAATTTGAAGAGCGAATGAAGGCCGTTATGAATGAATTAGAAAAAAATCCAGATGTAATTTTATTCATTGACGAAATTCACACTATTATAGGTGCAGGTGGTGCTAGTGGAAGTATGGATGCTAGTAACATGTTTAAACCAGCATTAGCTCGTGGAGAAATACAATGTATTGGAGCAACAACGTTAGATGAATTTCGTCAACATATTGAAAAAGATGGAGCTTTAGAACGTCGTTTTCAAAAAGTAATTATTGAGCCTGCAACTCAGGAAGAATCATTACAAATTTTAACGAATATTAAATCTAAATATGAAGATCATCATAATGTAACTTACACTCCAGAAGCTATTAAAGCGTGTGTAACTTTAACGGCTCGATATTTAACTGACAGACATTTACCTGATAAAGCGATTGATGCTTTAGATGAAGCTGGTTCACGTGTTCACATTACTAACATTCATGTGCCTGAAAATATTTTGGAGTTAGAGAAAAAAATGGAGGATATTAAAGAACTAAAAAATCAAGTAGTTCGCTCTCAAAAATATGAAGAAGCTGCCAAATTACGCGACACCGAAAAACAATTACAAAATCAGTTAGAAACTGCTAAAAAAGCTTGGGAAGAAGAAACTAAGTTAAATAGAGTTACTGTTACTGAAGATAACGTTGCAGAAGTTGTTTCGATGATGAGCGGTGTTCCTGTTCAACGTATTTCTCAAAATGAAGGTGAGAAATTAGTGAAAATGGTAGAACAATTAAAAGGTAAAGTAATTGGACAAGACGAAGCCTTGAAAAAAGTTGTTAAAGCCATACAACGTAACCGTGCCGGATTAAAAGATCCTAATAAGCCAATTGGCTCATTTATTTTCTTAGGGCCTACAGGAGTTGGTAAAACTCAGTTGGCAAAAATTTTAGCTAAACATTTATTTGATAATGATGAAGCTTTAATTAGAATTGATATGAGTGAGTACATGGAAAAATTTGCTGTAACTCGTTTAATTGGAGCTCCTCCGGGATATGTTGGTTATGAAGAAGGCGGACAATTGACTGAAAAAGTTCGTCGTCGTCCCTACTCTGTTGTGTTATTAGATGAAATTGAAAAAGCACATCCAGATGTATTTAATATGTTGTTACAAGTATTAGATGATGGACAATTAACGGATAGTTTAGGTCGTAAAATTGACTTTAAAAATACTATTATTATTATGACATCTAATATTGGTGCTCGTCAGTTAAAAGATTTTGGGCAAGGCGTAGGTTTTGGAACTCAGGCCCGCGTAGAAAATGCTGAAGAAAGTAACAAGGGTGTTGTAGAAAATGCTTTGAAGAAAGCTTTTGCGCCAGAGTTCTTAAATCGTATTGATGATGTAGTGATGTTTAATTCTTTAAATAAAGAAGATATTCATAAAATTATTGCCATTGAATTAAACGGATTGTTTGGTAGAGTAAATAATTTAGGCTACACAATTAAAATTACGGATGCAGCTAAAGACTTTATTGTTGAAAAAGGTTATGATGCTCAATACGGTGCTCGTCCATTAAAACGCGCCATTCAAAAATATTTAGAGGATCCAATGGCTGAAGAAATTATACAAAGTAATTTATCTGAAGGTGATCAAATTGAAATAGATTTTGATAAGGAGAAAAATGAAATTGTTGTTAAAACAATTAAACCTAAAACAAAAAAGAAAAAAGAAGATAACTAGTTACAAAAAACCCTCAGAAAAATCTGAGGGTTTTTTATTTCTAATAAAAAACAAAAGATTAACCTAATAATTCTTTTACAAATTGAGATACTAATTTACCGTCAGCTCTACCTGCAATAACTTTATTAGCTGCACCCATTACCTTACCCATATCTGCCGCTGTTGTAGCTCCTAATTCGGTAATTGCATTTTTAATAATAGTTCTAAGTTCATCTTCCGTTAATTGTTTTGGCAAATACTCTTCCATAATCAATGCCTGAGCCATTTCGTCTTCAGCTAAATCAGGTCGATTTTGTTGAATATAAATATCATGTGTTTCTTTCCGTTTTTTATATTCTCGCTGAATAGCCTTTGTTGCACTTTCCTCCGTCAATCCTTCCGGAGAAGTTTTTAATAATAAGATTACTGCTTTTATTGCTCTTACAGCCTCTAATCGTTTAGCGTTTTTTGCTAACATTGATGCTTTAACATCTGCATTAATTTTCTCTTCTATTCCCATAATATGTTTAATTTTAGTGTAAAGTTATAATTAGTCAGTTATATTTCAAAAGTATTAATTAAAAAGCTAAATAAGCGATAAATAAATTTAAAAAAATAAACCACAAAGGCACATAGAAAAAGCATGTTAATCCAAAGTATGAAATAGAAAAACATGTTTTAAAACATAGACTACTATGTTAAACGAAGTTTTACATTTACAGGTTAAACTATTTGTTTCCCATATTTGCAAGCCTCAGGAATGTTAAATGATCATTTGGTAACTTGCTGTAAATTTAAGGAACTAAAATAGCAATAAAAAGAAGTATATCTTTATCAAAAAATACAAGTATGGTTTTAAAAAATATTATTACAGAATTAGAAAAATTTGCCCCTCTATCCTATCAGGAATCATATGATAATTGCGGCTTATTAACAGGAAATAAAGCCCAAACTGTTACCGGGGCAATTTTATGTTTAGATTGTACCGAGGATGTTGTAGAGGAAGCTATTAAAAAAAAATGCAATTTAATTATTGCTCACCATCCTGTTATTTTTAGTGGTTTAAAAAAATTGAATGGCAATAATTACGTTGAAAGAACGATTATTAAAGCCATACAAAATAATATTGCTATTTATGCTTGTCATACAAATTTAGATAACGTAAAATTAGGCGTTAATAAAAAAATAGCAGACAAGCTTGGATTAATAAATACTCAAATCTTAGCGCCAAAAAAATCATTGTTAAAAAAAATAGTCACTTTTGTTCCAGCTTCTCATTTAGAAAATGTTAGAGAAAATTTGTTTAATTCTGGGGCTGGTAATATTGGTGACTATGATAAATGCAGCTTTGTTTTGGAGGGAGTTGGAAGTTTTAGAGGAAATGAAAATTCAAATCCTTTTATTGGAGAAAAAGAAAAATTAAGTTTGGAAAAAGAATGCCGTATAGAAATGATTTTTGAGGCTGTTCATGAATCTCAAATTATTTCAGCACTCAAACAACATCATCCTTATGAAGAAGTTGCATTTGATATTTACCAGTTAGAAAATACCTACCAAAATATTGGTTCGGGTATGATTGGTGAATTAGAGTTTCCTATTTCTGAAAATGAATTTTTGGAGCGCATAAAGTCAGTATTTAAGTTAAAACTTATTAAACATACCTCGTTATTAAATAAATCTATTAAAAAAGTTTCGTTATGCGGTGGTAGTGGAAGCTTTCTTTTGAGAAATGCAATAAATTCAAAATCAGATATTTACATAAGTTCCGACTTTAAATATCATGAATTTTTTGATGCTGAAAACCAAATTTTGATTGCTGATATTGGTCATTATGAATCAGAGCAATTTACACCTGAAATTTTTTATGATATTATATCAAATAAATTTCCTACTTTTGCAAGCTATTTAACGGAAACGAACACTAACCCAGTTAATTATTTTTAAACTATGTGCGCAAAAATCAAAGAAAAAATTGATGCATCTATCGAAGGAAAACTTCGTGCTTTATATGAATTACAAATTATCGATTCTAAAATCGATCGTATCCGTACTGTTCGCGGAGAGTTACCTCTTGAAGTTCAGGATTTAGAAGATAGCGTTGCCGGTTTAGAAACCCGTGTTAATAATTTAACTCAAGAGTTAACCGAGTTGAAAGAACAAGTAACCGAAAAAACTCAGGCTATAAAAGATTTTACAGCAAACATTAAAAAATACGAAGCACAACAAGGTAAAGTAAGAAACAATCGTGAATACGATGCAATTACCAAAGAAATAGAGTTTCAAAATTTAGAAATTCAATTAGCAGAAAAACGATTAAAAGAAACCAAATTTGCTATTGAACAAAAATCTGATATTGTTGAAAAATCTCAACATGATTTTTCTGAACGTAAAAAAGATTTAAAATTAAAGCAATCTGAATTAGCTGAAATTATTGCTGAAACAGAGAAAGAAGAAAAAGAATTAATGTTAGCATCTGAAAAAGCGAGCGAAGGAATTGAAGATCGTTTGATTAATGCTTACAAAAGAGTTCGTTCAAATACTCGTAATGGCTTAGCTGTTGTTCCAGTTGAACGCGATGCATGCGGAGGATGTTTTAATAAGATACCACCACAAAAACAATTAGACATTAGAATGAATAAAAAAATATTAGTTTGTGAACACTGTGGTAGAATTATGGTTGATCCAAATTTAATTGCAACTGAAGCATAATTTTTTTAAAGCAACAATTCTTAAAAAAACCGATATAATTTATATCGGTTTTTTTTTGCCCAAGAATTAAGTTTTAAAACTTTAAAGTAAATACAACAACTAGCAATAGATACCAAATTACAATATATAACGAAGGGATCAAAAATAAGCTAAAAGTTTTTCTTTAGCCTGAAATCCAGAATCCTATGAGATGAGTCAATAAATTGAACTAATTAGATAATTTACAAACAGCTGCACACTTAATATCTTCGTTTCAATAAAATATTATTTTAAATACTATTCTAAAGTTGAAACGTCGAAAGAGAAATTGTATGCCTTCAAAATTATTATATATACTATTTTCATTTATAATTTTCCCATTATATCTCTCATCTCAATGTGGACCTTCAACACCAACATTTTCGGTTAATCTTATCGGTAACCCAGGTGGAACTTGGCTCAGTCCAAATGTTGTTAGAAATGACCAATGTTGCGGACAAACAGGTGTTGTTTGTGTAAAATTTATAATTACGCTTGATCCTGCGGCGACAGGAATAGTATTTAGTATATTTTCAGGTGCTATTCCTAGTGGTGCATTATATTATCAAATTGGCTGTGGTCCTCCAACCGCTTTAGGTACACCTATTTGTTTATCAGGTCCGGGTCCACATGTATTAACTTTTTGTAAACCTGGCAATAATGCTAATGTGTATCAAATTACCTCTATTCCAGGCCCAGTTGCTGGTTCAGATATTTCAATTAATGATGGTTGTACAAAAAATTTAATTGCTTCAGGATTTAATCCAACAACTGTTACATGGAATTCCATTTTTCCGGGTACTCCAGGTGCATATAATAATTATTTATCGTGTACTTCCGGTTGCACAACACCAACAGTTACTGCCACAGGAACTGCACCTGCTTATGTTGATTATTTAGTTTGCGGGCAACCAGCTGCTCAATGTAATTTTAATCCTATTTGTGATACTATAAGGGTATTTTTTAATCCTACACTCGGCGTAAATATTATACCTATAAATCCTACTATTTGTTTTGGACAAACATCTACCTCATTGACTGCAAATGGAACTGGTGGCACTCCTCCTTACAGTTATTTATGGAACAATATTAATCCTTCTCAAACTATTAATGTTGGCGTGGGAACTTATAATGTACAATTAACCGACGGCTCAGGCTGTCCACCAGTTTTTAATCAAGTTACTGTTACAGCATTTTCAGTTGCCATAACTGCCCATGCAGGATTAAATCAAATAAAATGTATACAAAGTCCATTAGTCACTTTAAACGGAAGTGTAACTGGAGCTAGTGGCGGAATTTGGTCGGGAGGTACGGGGACTTTTACTCCAAATAACATTACGCTTTCAAACTTAACTTATTCTCCATCTATAACCGAATTAGCAAACGGTTCTGTTAATTTAGTTTTAACTACAACAGGAAATGGAACATGTCCTCCTAAATCAGATACTGTAAAAATCACTTATTTAGGTTTTACTGGAACAGTAACACCTAATATAACAAACGTAATTTGTTTTAATGAATCTAATGGCACAGCCTCAATTAACCTTACCGGAGGCATAACACCTTACACTTATTTGTGGAATACATCTCCAACACAAACCACGTCTTCTATTAGCAATTTATCAATAGGAATCTATTCAGTAACCATAAATGATGGAATAGGATGTACTTATCAAACAACTGTAAATATTATACAACCACCAATTTTAACAATTAACTCAACAGTTTCAAATGTTTCTTGTTTTGGTGCAAATACCGGCTCAATATCTTCAACTCCTTTTGGAGGAACATCTCCATATACATATTCATGGTCTCCTAGCGGACAAACTACATCTTCAATCACAACTTTATCAGCAGGTGCCTACTCTGTAAATGTTACAGATGCAAATAGATGCGTCCAAACTTCCACTTATACAATTACGCAACCTATGCTTATTACATTTACATTAACTCCAAAAAATGCATCATGTTTTAATGGTTCTGATGGAGCTGTCACAACAACCGTTTCAGGAGGCACATCTCCCTATTCTTTTAACTGGGCCCCAAGTGGAGCAACCTCACAAAATGTAACAGGATTAATGACAGGAAATTATACGCTTACAATTACGGATAATTTTAACTGCTCTGAAACGAATTCAATTATCATTGCACAACCCAATATTTTAACAGCATCAACAACTATAATTAATGAATCTTGTAATTACCTTAATAACGGTTCGGCAGCTATAACTCCATCCGGTGGGACTCCTATTTACACTTATTTGTGGAGCCCAGGCGGACAAACATCTTCTACTATTAACAATCAAGCCAGTGGAACATATACTGTAATAGCAACAGATAATTTAGGCTGCTCTACAACTAAAGTTGTTACAATTACAGAACCTAATCCTTTAATGGTTGGATTTGTTAATCAAATTGACGTGAGTTGTTTTGGAGGAAACAATGGAAGTATAAGCGCAAGTCCGTTTGGAGGAACTCCAAATTACACTTATTCATGGAGTCCTGGAGGTAGCGCAAATTCAACACTTAGTAATATTCCTATCGGTACTTATACGGTAAGAGTTACTGATAATAACACATGTATTACAACAAATACTGTTACAGTAATTGAACCAACAGATATTATTACTACATCAACCATTACTAACGTATCTTGTAATGGAGGAAGTAATGGGGCAATTTCATTAACTCCAACAGGAGGTACATCTCCCTATACTTATTTTTGGTCATTTGGCGGAGCTACAACTTCTTCTGTATCTAATTTACCTGCCGGAAATTATTTCGCCACAATAACAGACGCAAACGGATGTATTAAAAACTATACTTATACAATTACTCAACCCTTACCTATTACTATAACACTTACTGCAACAAATGTATCATGCTTTAATGGAAGCGATGGGTTAGTTTCCTCAATTATTTCGGGAGGTATACCTTCTTATTCGTTTAGCTGGAGTCCTAATTCTTCAAGTTCTCAAAATATTTCAGGGTTAACTGCCGGAACATACTCTCTTACAGTAAGTGATAGTTTTAGTTGTACTTCAACTAATACTATAATCGTTTCTCAACCTACCATTTTAGTAGCTTCAATAACTGTTACAAATGAAACTTGTAATTACCTCAATAATGGTTCAGCAACTGTTTCTCAATTGGGAGGAACACCAGGTTATACATATTCTTGGAATCCAGGTGGACAAACTTCCTCGTCCATTTTCAATCAGTCAAGTGGAACATACACAGCCACAGTGACAGATAATAAAGGTTGTCAAATAACTACATTTGCTACAATTACAGAACCCACTCCTTTAGTTGTAAGTTTCGCAGACCAGGTAAACGTAAATTGCTTTGGTGGAAGTAATGGTTCTATAAAAGCTGATCCATCAGGTGGAACGCCAAATTACACTTATTCATGGACACCTGGAGGAGCGTCATCTAATTCTATTTTTAATATCTCTGCTGGAATCTATACTGTAACAATTACTGATAATAACCATTGTTTAATTCAAAATACAGTAACTATTTCTCAACCAGCAACACCTCTTAACGTTTCGATTTTAAGCTTGCCAACATCTTGTAATGGTAGTTCTGATGGGTCTATTTCTTCTATAGCTTCGGGTGGTACACCAACTTACAGTTATAATTTAATGCCTGGTTCATTAACAGGATCAACAATTACAAATTTAAGTTCGGGAACTTATTCAATTACAGCTACTGACCTAAACGGCTGTATAATTTCAAACACTGTATTTGTAAACCAACCAGCAGCTATTATACCAATAACAACCAGTACAAATTCAACCTGCGGGTATTCAAACGGAATTGGTTCAGTTTCTGTAACAGGAGGAATAAGTCCTTACACATATCAATGGATGCCAGCTGGTGGATCAAATTCAATTACTACGAGTGTAACAGCTGGTGTTTATTCTGTGGTTGTTTCAGATGCAAACAATTGTACAGCAATTCAATATTTAGATATAGATGATACTAGCGGTCCAAGCGCAAGTATTTTATCTATTACCAATGTTAGTTGTTACGGCGGTAGTGATGGAACAGCCACAGCAAGTATAATTGGAGGTGTTGCTCCTATAACATATACATGGTTTCCTAGTGGAGGAAATGGAACAACTGCTACCGGATTAACCGCCGGAATATATTATATTATAACTCAAGATAGTAATGGATGTACTTCAAATGCAATTACAAGTCCTGTTATACAAGAGCCACCGCTAATAATAGAAAATATAATTACATCAAATGTAAGTTGTTTTTCGGGAAGTAATGGTTCTGCAACAATTACAGCTATTGGCGGAACACCTCCTTATTCATTTACATGGTTACCTAGTATTACAACTGGTTCTGTTAATACAAGTTTAAGTGCAGGAAGCTACTCTATACAAATTAAAGATGCGAACAACTGTGTGAAAACTGTCACCTATTCAATTGCGCAACCTACAGCAGCTCTTTTGGCATTTGCAACATCTACTGCTGTTTCTTGTTTTGGAGGAAGTAATGGTGCAGTTAATTCAATTGCAACCGGAGGTACAAGCCCATATTATTATAATTGGCTACCTGGAAATTTCAGTGGACAGACCATTTCAAATCTAACAGCTGGTTCATATACAATGTCTGTTAGCGATATACAAAATTGTATTACAACAACCACAATTTCGGTTATTGAACCAACACAAATTATTTTAACAACCTCAAGTATTAATTCTAATTGTGGTTTAGCAAACGGTCAAGCATCCGTTTCGCCTAATGGTGGAACCGGCGCCTATACATATTTATGGTTGCCAAGTGGCGGAACAAATGCTACAGCTTTGAATTTAATATCCGGTACTTATTCAATTCAAGTGATAGATGCTAACAGTTGTATTAATTCAACAACTGTAGTGGTTGCTAATAATCCGGCACCAACTGTTACTGTTTCATCCACTACAAGTGTAAGTTGTAATAGTGGAAATAATGCAACAGCAACAGCAAGCGTATCCGGAGGAATTGAACCATATACTTATACCTGGATTCCTAATGGTGGAAATGCTCAAATAGCAACAGGGCTCTCTGTTGGAATATATACTGTAAATGTAACGGATTCAAATGGTTGCGTAAGCAGTGCGATAAGCCCTACAATTATTCAACCTACTCAACTATTTAGTAATATTTTAACAACAAATGTTAGTTGTTTTAATGGTGCTAACGGTTCTGCTACAGTAACAGCAGGTGGTGGAATTCCTGGATATACATACAAATGGCTACCGGGAGCAACAACAGGATCTGTCGTTACTGGATTAATTGCGGGAACCTACTCAGTTGAAATAAAAGATACGAATAATTGTATTTATACAACAACTTATTCAATTACTCAACCAACACTTGCATTAACTGCATCAGCAACAACAACAGCAATATCTTGTTTTGGTGGAAATAATGGTTTAGCATCAGCAAACGCATTGGGAGGAACAGCTCCATATTGTTTTGTATGGATGCCTATGAGTATTAATAGTTCAACTATAGGTGGATTATCGTTAGGAACTTATACTGTTAACGTTACTGATTTTAAAAACTGTACAACAATCACAACTATAAATGTTTCGCAACCAACTCAATCTCTTTCAGCCACAGCCAATAGTATTCCTACAAGTTGCTTTGGAGGAGCAGATGGAACTGCAACGGTGAGTCCGGTTGGAGGTAATGCTGGATATTCATACCAATGGAGTCCGTTTGGCGGTAGCGGACAAACTGCAAATTCATTAACGCCCGGGACATATGTAGTTACTGTAAGCGATGCTAATAATTGTCAAACAAATGTTTCTGTAATAATATCTGCCCCAACAATAGTAACAGCAAGCTTAACAAATATTAATCCTGCATGTAATGTTGCTAACGGTTCGATAGTATCGCAAATTTCTGGTGGCATTGGTCCTTATACATATTCATGGAGTCCAGGAAACTTAAATACATCTTCTATTAATGGCTTATTACCAAACACCTATACTTTATTGGTAGCAGATTCTTATAATT
>CANHPI010000045.1 GCA_947462425.1 Bacteroidota bacterium | reverse complement strand
TGCCGCATTAAAATGTATTAAGTTGAAGGAAGAGGATGTTAAAATTGTTTCGGAAAAGCTTTCACAAGAGAAAGCAGCAGCAGAAAAGTTAGCTCAAGAAAAAGCGTTAGCGGAAAAACTTGCTCAAGAAAAAGCTGTAGCAGAAAAGTTAGCACAAGAGAAAGCTGCAGCAGAAAAAATAATGCAAGAGAAATTAGCATCTGATAAACAAGCACAGGAGAAAGCAGCAGCGCTAAAACAAGCCCAAGAAAAAGCAGCAGCGGAAAAACTTTCCCAAGAAAAAGCGTTAGCAGAAAAACTTGCTCAAGAAAAAGCATTAGCAGAGAAGTTAGCACAAGAGAAAGCATCAGCAGAAAAAC
Organism: Bacteroidota bacterium; assembly: GCA_947462425.1. The sequence goes on along the minus strand of CANHPI010000045.1, from coordinate 11,814 downwards.
TTGCAAATGAAAAAGCTTTAGCAGAAAAGTTAGCACAAGAGAAAGCTGCAAAAGAGAAGTTAGCAAAAGAAAAAGCAGTTGCGGAAAAACTTGCAAGTGAAAAAGCTGTAGCTGAGAAATTAGCAAAAGAAAAAGTAGCAGCAGAAAAGTTAGCACAGGAGAAAGTATCAGCAGAAAAACTAGCAAATGAAAAAGCTGTAGCTGAGAAATTAGTACAAGAAAAAGTAGCATCAGAAAAGTTAGCACAAGAGAAAGCAGCAGCAGAGAAGTTAGCACAAGAAAAAATTGCTTCAGAAAAGTTAGCACAGGAGAAAGCAGCAGCAGAGAAGTTAGCTCAAGAGAAAGCTCTAGTAGAAAAACAATCCCAAGAAAAAGCAGCTGCGGAAAAACAATCCCAGGAAAAAGCAGTTGCAGAAAAACAAGCCCAAGAAAAACTCACACAAGAAAAGGCCGCCTCAGAGAAGTTAGCTCAAGAAAAAGCTATAGCTGAAAAGCTTGCAAAAGAAAAGGCGGTAGCAGAAAAGTTAGCAGCAGAAAAACTTGCAAGTGAAAAAGCTCTAGCAGATAAACTCGCACAAGAAAAGTTATCTCTAGAAAAAGTAGCAGCGGAAAAACTTGCTCAAGAAAAAGCTCTAGCAGATAAACTCGCACAAGAGAAGTTAGCACAAGAGAAAACTGTGGCTGATAAACAAGCACAAGCACAAGTGGCAGCAGAAAAGTTAGCGCAAGAGAAAGTGACTGCCGATAAAATTGCTAAAGAAAAGAAAGAAGTAGATAAAATTACTCAAGGCAAAACTAGTGAAAAATCAAATAATCTTAATCAAATTAATACTGGAGCCGAGGCAGAAAAAGTAAATACAGGTGATGCTAAATACACCGTACTTCAGGTAATTGGATCTTCTACCACCAAATATAACGAATTAATAAAACGCGGTAATGAACTTTTTAAAATGAAACGCTATGCAGAGGCAAAACCTGTTTTTGAAGATGCCTTGAAACTTAAGGATAACGATCCTTATTCTACAAATAAGTTGTTGGAGATTGAAAAACTTATTAAAAAGTAAAAGACTAAAGATATTTTGTTGTATTTGTAAATGACCAAAAATTAAATTCTATAATGAAAAGAAATTATTCACTAATTCTTATTGCATTTTTTTACAGTAATTTAGTTATTTCACAAGCATGGACACTAAAATTAAAAAGTTCAGTTGAATTAAGAACCTATAAGTTAACAAATAAAATTGATGAATTAGTTGAAAAACTGCAAGGTGCATCAATTACTCTCTATAAAGGCACAGAGATAGTTACACAAATGCTAAGTGATAAAAATGGAGATTTTATAATTGACGTGCCTTCTAATGGTGATTTTATTTTGTCAGTTACATACTCTGACTGTAATCCTAAAAAATTTGCTATTTCAACTATTGGAGTGCCTAAGGAATTAGCTAACGACAATTATAAACCAGCGTTTAGTATTGAAGGCGTTATTATGGCTAAGCCTTTTCCTACTATTAATTATTCTTTATTACAAGAGCCCTTAGCAAAAGTTATTTATATATCTAATGGTAAGAAATTTGATGATGATGAGAAATTTACGAATCAGATGCTAGCGAAGCTCTCAAAAATTAGAGAAGATGAAATATTGTTATTGGAGAGTTTTACCTCCACAAATAATAACGGAGATATTGCTTTAAGTAAAGGAGACTGTCCTTTGGCTAAATTAAATTATGAAAAAGCAATGACTATAATTACTGGTGAACTTTATCCAAGTGAACAGCTAATTAAAGTTGGAGATTGTTTCAAAGCAAAAGAATTAGCCGATAAAAAGCTAGCTGATGATGCACTAGCTAAATCTAATGAAGCAAAGTTGGCAGCTGATAAATTAACTGCTGAAAAATTACTTAAAGAAAATGCTGCAAAAGAAAAATCGGAAGCTAATAAAATAGCCAAAGAAAAAGCTGCTATTGAAAAATTACAACAAGAAAAATCAGCAGCTGATAAATTAGCTAATGCCAAGTTGGAAAAAGAAAATTCTGTAAAAGAAAAAATTGATAAAAGTGCTAAAGAGAAAGTAGACAATTTATCCAACGCTAAAACTATTACAGAAAAAAAAGTTGTCGAGAATCTTACTAAGAAGGAACCTACAAAAGAAAAAGTTGCCTTAGAAAAGCCTATCGATAAGCCAGTGGCAAGCAAAAAAGCTACTTCTGTAGATGAACCAGTAATTAGTAAATTAGATAAAGGAGATGCTAAATATACTACACCTCAAGTATTAGGTATTGATAAATATAAGGAAACCATTAAGCGTGCTGATGAATTATTTAAAATGAAACGCTACATAGAAGCAAAACCATTATACGAGGATGCTCTGAAATTTAAAGCTAATGATGCTTACTCTGCCGGTAGATTAGCGGAAATTGAAAAATTGAAAAAGTAGGTTTTTTAGTCTCAAAAAATACAATTACTTAATTAAATATTTTTCACAAAACCATCTATAATTTTACAAACTTAATTTTCTTTTCTTTACCTCTGCATGTTATATTAAGAAAATAAATCCCTTGTTTTAAAGTATTTAGCGAAACCGATACAGAATTAAATTTATTATCTATTTGTAATACTTTTTCACCAATTAAATTAATGATACTTATTGAATAATCATTACTTAGAGCGCTAGTAATATGTAATATATCACTAGCAGGATTTGGAAATACGTTAAATTGAAATAAATCTAACTCATTCATGCTAACAGTTTGTTGATGAATGACGCCCACAGCATCTAAATCAAAACCACCGTTTCCAAAAGCTGTTGGCCATGGGTCATTTATTTTATGATTGTTTATATCACGTGTACAATATTCATCTTGTATACAACCCACCACATCAATTATTTTTACATGTGTAATTGCTTGCTTATTTAATAAAATGTTATCGTCAATATCATCTAAGTCAAACGGGGTACCGTATCCTCCTCTATATTTACCAGCTAAATTATTAATTTTAGAGGCATCTGTTAATCCAAAACTCCATGTTTGAATTAAGGTATCGGTATTACTGGTTGCTGGAAATCTGAAAAAATGAATGCCATCACTACTTACTTCTACTAATGCTAATTCTAAAAAGGTATCATCAAAACTATTTTCAAATACAGCAAAATCAGCTCCAAATTCATTAATGATAGGTGTATCAAATTGCATGATAGCAAAGCCTCCATCACCTAAACTCACTACACCGTTTGTTCCGGCCATGCCAAAAGCACTAGCACTATCGCCAACATTTGCATAATCATTTAATGGTAATGAAATATCTTGTAAACCACGAACTACAGTTCCATTGTTTGCCCATGATACAAAAATTGAACTGTCTTTATAAATGGCTGTTGTACCAAAATGACTTGCCGAGGGTGCAAATTGAGCAAAAACGTCAATTTTTAAAAAAAGCAGAGCACAGAAAATGATTCTGTTAAAATAGCATTTCATTAAAATGATACAATGTCTTTATGGTTTTCTTCCCGAAACACTAAACATCGATTATTGGGAGGTCTTCTGACTTGCTCTAGTAATGTGCCTTCCCATACTTAAACAGTGGCTATGTACATTACATTAAATTTAAGCTTACAGCTGCGGGTACAGTTTTGGATTTTCACCAAATTCCCTTTTCCAACGTTTCAAAAATAATCATTTATAATTAAAAAATATAGAATCGCCTATTTTTCTGCCACAAAGTCCTAAAAAACACATGGCATAATAATAGTATATTGTATTCCATTAAAATATAAAACAATATGAACTTTTTTGATGATTCAGATAAACTCCCCTTCGAACCTATGATAGATGATGATAGTGATTTCATTCCATTACTATCTGTGGAAGATGAAGCCAATATGCATGCTGAGAAAATACCCGATATACTGTCAATTTTACCGTTAAGAAATACTGTTTTATTCCCAGGCGTAGTTATTCCTATTACAGTTGGTAGAGATAAATCAATTTCTTTAATTAAAGAAGCCTATAAAGGCGATAAAACAATTGGTGTTGTTACTCAAAAAAATGATGGTATTGAGGATCCCTCTCCTGAAGATTTACATTCTGTTGGAACCGTAGCTCATATCATAAAAATGCTGCGTATGCCAGATGGTAATACCACCGTTATTATTCAAGGAAAAAAACGATTCAGAATTAAAGAATTTACACAGTCTGAACCTTATTATAAAGCAAAAACCAAACTTTTTGAAGAAACACGTCCTGATAAAGATGATGAGGAATTTCAGGCAATTGTATCTAGTTTAAAAGATACGGCTTTACAAATTATTAAAAAATCACAGCATATTCCTGCCGAAGCAGGTTTTGCTTTAAATAATATAGAAAGTCAGAACTTTATGGTGAATTTTATTTCATCAAACATGAATGCTTCATCATCCGAAAAACAACGAATGCTGGAAGTTCCAAGCTTAAAAGATAGAGCAACCATGGTTTTAGCTCATTTAAGTAAGGACTTGCAAATGTTGGAGTTAAAAAATCAAATTCAAAATAAAGTAAAAGTTGATATTGATAAACAACAGCGCGATTACTTTTTAAATCAGCAAATTAAAACAATACAGGAAGAGTTAGGGGAAAAGAGCCATGAGCAGGATATTGATGATTTAAAAGAACGCGCTAAAACAAAGAAATGGACACAAGAAATTGCTAATACTTTTGAAAAACAAATTGGTAAATTAACGAGGATGAATCCAAATTCGCCTGAGTTTGGAATTCAAACTAATTATCTAGAGTTATTATTAGACTTACCTTGGGGAGAATACACCACAGATAATTTTGATTTAAAAAATGCGGAAAAAACTTTAGATGAAGATCATTTTGGTTTAGAAAAAGTAAAAGAAAGGATATTAGAACATTTAGCTGTTTTAAAACTAAAAGGTGATTTAAAAGCACCTATTTTATGTTTATACGGTCCTCCAGGAGTTGGTAAAACATCCTTAGGAAAAAGTATTGCCAAAGCTTTAGGACGTAAATATATCCGCATGAGTTTAGGTGGATTAAAAGACGAGAGCGAAATACGTGGGCATCGTAAAACTTATATTGGCGCTATGCCGGGACGTATTTTACAAAACTTAAAGAAAGTACAATCTTCTAATCCGGTTTTTATATTAGATGAAATTGATAAAGTAGGAAGTGATTATCATGGTGATCCATCATCTGCACTATTAGAGGTTTTGGACCCTGAGCAAAATGCTTCGTTTTATGATAATTTTTTAGAAAATGATTACGATTTAAGTAAAATTTTATTTATTGCTACCTGTAATAATTTATCTACCATACAGCCAGCTTTGCGCGACCGTATGGAAATTATTGATGTTAGCGGTTATACGGTAGAGGAAAAAATTGAAATTGCTAAACAACATTTATTGCCAAAGCAAATTGAAGACAACGGTTTAAAAAAATCTCAACTAAAATTAACAGATAAACAATTAGAATTTATTATTGAAAATTACACGGCGGAAAGTGGTGTGCGTAATTTAGAAAAACGCATTTCAAAAATTGCACGTTATGTAGCTGTTCATGTTGTAAAAGAAGAAGCTTTACCAAAAATTAATGAAGAATCGATTGCTAAAATATTAGGGCCTTCGCACGAAAAAGCTAAATACCAAGGTAATGATGTGGCTGGTGTTGTAACTGGCTTAGCTTGGACACAAGTTGGTGGCGATATATTATTTATAGAAACTAGTTTATCTAAAGGTAAAGGTGCTAAATTAACCTTAACTGGCAACCTAGGGGATGTAATGAAAGAGAGCGCAACTTTAGCTTTGGAGTTCATTAAGGCACATAATGAAGATTTTAATATTGATTCTGAAATTTTTGAAACATTTAACATTCATATTCACGTTCCGGAAGGCGCTACGCCAAAAGATGGACCAAGTGCAGGTATTGCCATGTTAACTTCTTTAGTATCTGCTTTAACAAAACGTAAAGTAAAAAAGAATCTTGCTATGACAGGCGAAATTACCTTACGCGGAAAAGTATTACCAGTTGGGGGTATTAAGGAAAAGATATTGGCTGCAAAACGTGCAGGCATTAAAGAGATTATTTTATGCGCTGATAATAAAAAAGATGTAGAGGATATTAAAGCAGATTATTTAAAAGGCTTAACATTTAACTATGTAAATCAAATGCATGAAGTATTACATTTAGCTTTACTCAAATAAAATAGCTTATTGATTTTTTCTGTTAAACAGAAGTTTATTTGAATAATTTTATTCTAATTTTTTGCGTTTAGTAATATTTTCTACATGATGAATAATGTATAGTAAATTACCATTATCATCTAAAACTGGCGAATTATATGGTTGCCAAAAAAGTATTTCAAAATAGTCATTGCCCTGTTCAAAACGTTTGAGTTTAATATCATATTGTTGCATCATCATCTTATCAGATAACTTAGTTTGAATAACTCTGTTAAACGATGCTCTTAAATTATCTTCTGAATTTGGTAGCGAACTATTTATTTTTTCTGGAAATATATCAAAAATTAATTTCCCTATAATATCCTCCCTTTTCATAAAAACTGCTTTAAGGTATGAATTACTCACTGCAATAATTTTGAAATCCGTAGATAAAACTAGAAATAAGCCAGGTAATGATTCGAAGATGTCTTGAAATTTTTTTTCATTGATTTCTAATTCCGTAATTTTTATGCTTAAAGCTTCCTCTGCAAGTTTTCTAGATGTAATATCACGTGCTATTGCAAAGATTTTACCAGAAGCCACATCAGATGTTGAATTCCATTCTAACCACAAATAACTCCCATCTTTTTTTCTATACCTGTTTGTAAAATTGATAGTTTTAATTCCCGTTTTTAATTTTTCAATTTCATTCAAAGTTCCTTTAATGTCATCTGCATGAATAAAATCTAAAAATCTACTAGCTAATAATTCTTTTTTTGAATATCCTAAAACCTCCTCAAATCTTGGATTTATGATTTCAAAATAGCCTTCTAAATTTGCAATGCAGTTAAAATCATAGGTATTTATAAAAAAATGCAAATAATAATTTAATTCTTTTCCTATTTTTATTTCATCAATCTCTGAATATGAATCTTTTAAAGGTAAGTCGCTATTTATTAATCCCATCTTATAAATTATTAGTAAACACTTATCGTTGAATTGAAAATTACATAATAGGGAAACAATAGAAAATAATCAAAATCAAAGAACTAAATATTTATACTCACTACATTTATAGTGCAATTCTACTTAAATGGGTATGGCTAATTTTATTGAACTTTTTAAAACTATCAAGTGTTTACACAAACCAACAAAGAAATTGTAAATTATAGAGCTTTAGAATATAATTCTCACTTAAGAGTTTAGGCCATTTTGTATAAATACTTACGTGTAATTTAGTTCGAAAAAATAGTGCAATCTTATTATAAATTAGACTATAAAAATCTATGTAATTATTTAGCTTAATTTTACCTAACTGAATATTGATTTAAATGAATCGAAAAAAAATAAGAATATGAAGTACAAAGTAAAGCACCAAAAAACAGAGGACAAACTCAAATATAGAATTACTTTTCCTTTGTCTTTATAAAATCGCTCTGCTAAAAAAGCACCAATTGGTATTGATAAAAAAATAGGTGTTAAAATAGCAATACCTATTAATCCGAAGCGGGATTTAATTCTAATAACTTTTCTGTTAAATTTAGTAAATACTTTTTTTGGAAGTTTAGGTTTAAAATATTTGTCCTTTAGCTTATCCCACCATTTTAATATTCCGGCAAATAAATAAGTAAACACAACTGTTCCAAAAATAGCTCCAGTACAGCTGCTTAATAATGCTAATGTGTAGTTGTATTTATATATGGCAATAACAGTTGGAATTCCTATTTTGGATAAGGAAATGGTGCAGGCAAGAGCTGCTGAAATAAATTTCCAGATTTCAGTATTATCCATGTGGTTATATTGAGTAAATGAGTTCTAAGAAATTAAATTTTTTCACCAAAAGCTAAATCACCTGCGTCTCCTAAACCAGGAACAATGTAAGAATGTGCTGTTAATTCTTCATCAACGGCTCCACACCAAATAGTGCAGTTTTGAGTTGGTAAATTTGCTTTAACAAAATTAACACCCTCTTTACTACTGATAGCAGAAATTATATGAACATGTTTTGGAGTACCTTTTGCTAAAATTGCTTTGTATGCTAAAACAATGGATCCACCGGTTGCAATCATAGGATCACATAAAATCAATATTTTATTATCTATGTTCGGACTAGAAACATATTCAACGTGAATATCAAATGTGTTATCTTTATGATGTCTTCTATAAGCAGAGATAAAAGCATTTTCCGCTTTGTCAAAATAGTTTAACACACCAAGATGCATAGGTAATCCGGCGCGTAAAATAGTAGCAATTACAGGTTGAGCAGTTAAATGACTTGTTATTGCAATACCAAGTGGCGTAGTTGTTTCTTGAGTTTCGTATTCTAAAGTTTTAGAAATTTCATAACTCATAATTTCACCCATTCGTTCTAGGTTTCTACGAAAACGCATACTGTCTTTTTGAATTGTTACATCGCGCAATTCAGCTACGTATTGATTGAATATAGAATTTTGTTCGGATAAAATATGTATCATTTGATTGATTTTTAATTGCTTTGTATACTAAGCGAATACTAATTTAAAGGTTATAATTAAGATTTAATAATTTTTTTGTAAAGCTTAACAAATTGAATTTTTAAAGAAATGTTTTCTTCTTTATTACTTCTACTAGCTAAATATACACCTGAGATAATTAAAGTTGCAGAAATTATTTTAATGGTTGTTATTTCATCTTTTCCTAAAACAATAGCTATTGTTGTAGCTAAAAATGGCTGCAAGTATATATACATACTTACTACCGAAGAACTTAATGCTTTTAAAGCATACGTATTTAATAAATAGGCTAAAAAAGTTGTTGCAATTACCACAAATGCCATAGCAAAAATAGTTTGAGAAGATAAGGCCTGCCATTGTACACTCAATAAATCAGCCATTCCAAAAGGAAACATATAAATGAACCCAAAAGTAAAAATCCATTTCATAACGGTAACCGTTTGATATTTTTGCATATAAGGTTTGGCCATTACCACAAATACGGCCCATGATAATGAATTTACCAAGGTCATTAAATCTCCGGCAATAGTTTCGCTGCCTATTGCAAACGAACCATGTGCTTTAAAAAGTAAGAGTGTTAATGCGCCAATTACTCCAAAGGCTAATCCTGATAATTTATAAAAAGTAAATCTTTCTTTAAAAATAAAAATAGTAAATAGCATTACTGCAATAGGGTTACTTACCATTATAATGGCCGAGTTTATGGGCTTGGTTAAACTCAAGCCATAAATAAAAAATGCTTGATTAATAGCTACTCCAAATAACGCTAATAGCATCAATTTTTTAAAATCTCCTTTTTCAATTTGTTCTTTTTTTGAGAAAAAAGACATGACCCAAAATAATATTAGTGCGCCAGATATTCGCATCATAACTAAACCAAGTGGTTTAATATAGGTTGGCATTAAATCTTTTGCAATAGAGTAATTGAGAGCATAAATAACCTGCGCCAAAAACAATGAGATATGAGCTTTTAAAGAAGAATTCATTTCATGCCAAATGTAATTATAAAATAGATTAAATATGCGAAGTAATTTTTTATCGAGACGATGAAAAAAATTGTTGCATAGCTTTTGTTACGGAACTATTTTTTGAAAAAGTATTCATAGAAAAGAACAAGTAGATAGTTTTATTTTGTAGTTATTTTTGGCACCTTTAGCAAATATGCAGTATTATTATCAAATTTGGTGCATGATATTTAACGATCAAATAAATAATAGAATTGAGTTTCAATTGTTTCCAAAACGAGTTATTTCATTGGTACCATCTCAATCTGAATTACTGTGGGATTTAGGGTTAAGAAATGAGTTAGTAGGCATTACTAAATTTTGTATTCATCCTAACGAAATGTTTAAAGCAGTAGATAAAATTGGCGGTACAAAAACCTTGAATATTGAAAAAATAAAAGCACTTAAACCTGATTTAATTATAGGTAATAAAGAGGAAAATGAACGAATTCAGATTTTAGAATTACAGAAATATTTTCCTGTTTGGATGAGCGATATTTATAATTTGGAAGATTCTCTTTCCATGATTCAGTCTGTTGGTGAATTAGTAAATAGGGCAGAGGAGGCTAATAAAATTAAAGCAACTATTGCAACATCCTTTTTGAATTTAAATAAAATTAATCAGTCGGTTTTGTATTTAATTTGGAAAAAACCTTACATGGCTGCCGGTAAAGCTACTTTTATTGGTGATATGCTTCTTAAAATGGGTTTAAACAATGTGTTATCAGAAACTTATGCCCGTTACCCAGAATTAAGCATGGATTCAATAAAACAATTAAATCCAGAATTGATTTATCTTTCTTCAGAACCTTTTCCGTTTAATGAAACCCATGTAGAGCAATTTAAATCTCACTTGCCCAACTCTAAAATAATGGTAGTTGACGGCGAAATGTTTAGTTGGTATGGAAGTCGTTTGTTAAAAAGCGTAAACTATTTTAATCAATTATAAGATTTGTTAATGCGAAGTAGATCTATTTAGACTTTTTCCTAATGATTTTCCATACCCAGGACTCATATTAAATTTTAAACTAAATTCTAAACCACCCTTTGCTTTTGATGCACCTGTTAATTCAGATGTATTTAAATCATAACTTACAGCAAATGCATATTTATCATATTGAAATAAGAAACTTGGAATAACAGCATCTGCAGCTCGATAAAATAACCCAATTGAAATTGCGCAAGGTTTTTTTAAACCTGTATATATAGATTGGTCTTGAATAATATATTTAAAGTAACTTCCAAGTACGAGTTCTTGGGAAGGACCTTGTTTCATATATAATAAACTTGGAACTACTGCCACGCCTGCGCTTTCAATTCCAATATCAAAGTTTGTGTGAAATATTAATTTAGCAAATTGTTGATCATCGCTCAAGGCATACGAATATTTTGGGGTATTATAGTGTGAAGCAGAAATACCAATATCAAACTTTGTACCATCTTGAGCACTAATGTACCTTTCACTTTTAGCATAGTGAAATACTAAACCTCCTACTAAATCAGCTTGCACAAATGATTTTTGAAGTGTTTTTTCTCCTGATGATATCGTTGGATCATATACTGCTCCACTGTATTGACTTTCCCATTGTAATTTCGTGGCATCAATTGTTCTGTAATTAATTCCGGCACCGATACCTCCTGAAAGCTTACTAAACTCACTAGTTTTAATTATTGCATTAAAGCCTAAATTTACTGCTATAGTTCCTAATCCTGCATCGCCTGCCTTATCTTTGTATACGCTTAACGACATGCCCGTAAAAGCTTTTTTAAGTTTCAAATGATTCAATGCTTTTTCAATACTGATGCCGTAAGTTTCAAATGGACTTGTAATACTAGCCCATTGGTTTTTATAATTTGCAATAATTCTTGTATCAAAAGCTGTACAACTCATAGCAGGATTTAATAAAACGGGCGTTTCATTAAATTGTGAAAAGTGTATATCTTGAGCCCTTATTAAGATAGGAAGTAAGATAATTGTTGCTAAAATTATTTTTTTCATGTGCTATATTTTATTTTTTCAAATATTTTTTAAATTATCTAATAAGAGTAATGTTACCTTTTAATTTAAATGATTGCCCGTCTATAGATACCCCATCGGCTTTATAAATAAATACTCCTGTATCCATTTTTTTTCCTTTATACGAACCATCCCAACTGTTTT
>CANHPI010000044.1 GCA_947462425.1 Bacteroidota bacterium | reverse complement strand
TTTCAATTCAAGCAGGTAAAAGGATTAATTTGGAACAAAAAAGAAGGCCAAATTGATACAGGAAGAATGATGCAAAATCTTATTCAATTAGCATTAAGTAAGGGTATTACTATTTTAAATTCTGTAGAAATTATTCAAATCATAGATCAAAATACTTTTGTCGAATTAAATACTTCTATTGGCTTATTAAAGTCAAAACAAATTATTGTTGCCACTAACGGTTTCGCAAATCAGTTATTGAAGTTAAATGATGTAAAACCAGCACGGGCTCAAGTATTAATTACAAAACCAATTGATGGTTTAAAGTTAAAAGGTACGTTTCATTACGATGAAGGATATTATTATTTTAGAAATATTGGAAAAAGGGTTTTATTTGGAGGTGGAAGAAATTTAGATTTTAAAAAAGAAACTAGTACAGATTTTATTTTAAATATTAAAATACAAAATCAATTAGAGAAATTACTCAAAACCGTTATTTTGCCAAGTGTTTCGTTTGAGATTGAACAACGTTGGTGCGGAATTATGGGAGTTGGTGATGAAAAAAAACCTATTATTAAAAAAATTTCACCCTGTGTAGTTTGTGCTGTAAGAATGGGTGGTATGGGAGTTGCTATTGGTTCCTTAGTTGGGAAATTAGCAGTAGAAGAATTATAACTTTTTATTATAAATTTACTTTGAATCTTTAAATTGAAAGACTTCATTTTTATTTTAAATATCAAAATTTCAATCTAGCTTGTAATTTTAATTCTGTTTTATGATTGGAATCAATTTGATTTAAGCTGCCTTGTTGTAATACTGTTTGATTATCATACAATGTTTGCGCCACACGAACCCAAATTTCAAATTGGCGTGTTACATCCCAATTAACAATTAAATAAGCTCTTTGTCCTTTTTCGTATAAAGCTGGAACTGAGTAGCCATATAGAACATCATTTTCATAAATATACACTCTGCTATTATAACTTTTAGTGTCAAAAATGGCATAACGTAACGTAAAAGTTAATGGGAACTTCATTTTCTTATAAATAATATCTTGTGCAAATGCTGCGCCGTCTTCTTTTGGTTGTTGCACTTTATCTACTTGTATATATTCTATTCGAGATTTAAATTTGATATCTGGTGTAATTTGTACCGATAAATTATAACGGTAATTATACTGAACAAATGGAACTAAATAATCATATAAATTATCGGTACTATTGTTTTCAAATTTAGTACGATGACGAACTCGAAAGTACATGTCTATTTTTTTTGTAGGCGTATAATTTAGTTGTGCAAAAATATCGCGACCAGTTGATGGAGAACTTTTACCGGATTGTAACCAAGAAAATTTGTATTGGTCTAAGTAAACTGAAAATGTTAATGTTTTAAAAAGTTTAGATTCTATTCCTAAGTAAATACTTTTTTCATTTTGCGGCAATGTGTTTTCAGAAATAGCATTTCCAAATAAATTTTGAAAGTTTTTTTCATAGTTGCGATAGTGAGCAATGAATGATAATTTTGGGTCGAGTGCCACAATCAATCCCTGGCAAAATGCTTTTCCTTCATTAGCACTCATCGCATATTCACCAAAAATATTGGCATTTTTAAACACATAATTATAATCTAAACCACCAACAAAATTATTTTTTCCCTGAAAATCAAATTGATTATATAAAGATGGTGTTTTAATTAATTCGGCACTTAAATTCATGTTTTGCACTGTCATACCAATGTGCAAGCTTCTATAGTTGTAAGCTACATTTCCTCCAAATACTGTTTGATTAATACTTCCTTTATCTTGTATTAAGGTATTTGTGTTATGTAATCCACCAATTCCTATACTACTAACACCTACAATATCTAAATCGCCATTACTTGATGTATCAACTAAAGTAGCATTTGCATCTATTTTTTTGTAAGACACTAATCCGGATATTTCAAACTTATTTAAACGAATAGTTCCGGCAGCACCTCTAAAAAAACGGTTTTCATCAAATGAACGGTATGGCTTAATGCCAATAGCGCTTCGTTTTAATCCTGTTGGCGAAGCTGACTTGCCAAATGCAAATCCCTGCCAAAGTGTTAAGCCTTGTCCAAAAGTTGCTTGATAATCACCAATAACGAATGTTTTAATAGATTTTATGTTTCTGATAGCAACGTGTCCTGTATAAAAATCAAAGCCCTGCTTTTGAGTACCTTTAAAAAATTGTTCACCTGCATCTTTTTCTCCGGCAATGGCAAATGAAACATTATTATTATATTGAAATGTGTAACGTGCAAAATAACGATCAGGGTTTCCTAGGTAGTAAGAGTTTGGTTTAGTTGCCTTAATTAAACTATCAGGTTTAAAGTAACCAGCTTGCTTTTCAAGTATGCGTTGGTATCTTATAACAAATTCATGTTTACCATCTTTAAACATTTCTTTGGAGCTAAAATGAGCCGAATTAAAATTATCACTTACAAATACAAAAGCTGAAATTTTTTTTATACTTGATAAATCAAATCCATCAATACTCTGTAATTCGTATATAGTTATAAGATTGCCATTCTTTTCTCTATGCTTCAATAAATTATTAATTTGTATATCAGTTAATAGTTGTAATTCAGATAATTCTTCTCGTTTGGCTTTATTTAAATTAATGGGATGAGTTTTGTAGTATTGCCAGTTATCTGTAAGGCTTGATAAATCGCCATCTTCACTTTGAAGTTGTTCAGAAAGAAATTCCACATTTTGATTTATTTGCTCATCAACCTGTTCGTTGTTTTTAGTATTTAAGCTATCGTTTTGAGAGTAGCACTTTATGGTACTAAAACATAAAAACAACGTGCTAAATATGTAAAATGATAATTTAATAATGGTTACAGTTTTTCGGAAAGTTCAGCAGTTTTTATTGTAGGTTTGGATTTATCTTTTCCAAAGGCGTAACTTAAACCAATTTGCGGTGAAAAACCTAATATTGAATGGTAAGATGTACACATATCTATTTTTATACCATTATAATTTACACCTAGCCCAAACGAAGCCTGAGCAGGATAAGAAGAACCGCCTACACGTAAATAAACTAATGATGATGGATTGTATTCGATACCACCTTTTATGTTAATTTTTTTGGCCGAGGTTTTTTCAGCTTCCGCTACTATAAAAACTTTTTTAGAAAAAATATATTGCGCACCAAATTTAAAAATGGTAGGAACTTTTTCGTTATTGTAGTTTGTAATTTTTGCTCTGAATGGATTATAAATATGAGATGAAATAACTACTTGTGGTAATATTTTTGCTAATAAACCAAAAGATCCAGTAAACGCATTTGCTTTACCGTAAATGTCGGCTATTTTTGTATTTAAATAATCAAAGCCAATTCCTGCAGAAATATTATCATTCAATTTCATACCATAACTCAAAGTTGTTTGAGATTCACGGTATAATTTATATCCTAATGAGGAATAGCAGATACCAAATGTTCCCTTTTTAATTGGAATGGCTGCTGCAAATCCTGATTGAGTTAATTCTTTTACAAAAAAACGATTTTCATAAAAAGCACCAACTTCTGTTTTTCTAATAAAGCCCAAACTTCCCTGATTGTTTCGGGTACTCCAAATGTCGAATAAGCAAGAAGAGGCATGTCCCAAAGCAGCAGACCGTGAGCCAATGGGGCCATCTCCATTTGAAGAAAACAAACTTATTGGTATAAAAACTAATAATAAAAAACGTTTCATGTTGTTCAAATATAAATTAAATAATTCAAATTTGTTACATATCAAAAATATTTAACTTTGACTATGTTTTAACTTTACCTATTAGTTTTTTTCTATTTTTTTGATATGAAAATGTTAAATTTTTAAAGATATCATCCATATATATCCATAAACTATGTCTCTTTTTATTTAAAAATATTACATAGTATGTTTAAAAAGATAAATTTAAATTAACTTTAAAAATATTAAACTAATGAATACTTTTAAAGTGCTTTTATATCTATAAATAGCTATTTAGGCTACTTTTTACCAATCGGTTTTAATTAATAAATTCGTTTTTATTTTATAAAAATATTGTATTATATTTGATTTGATTCATTGTAATTACTTTTATGAGACCAGCAGTTTTTTTCTTTTTTCTTTTAATCATAACTGTGTCTTGTTATAGTCAGAAATCGAAGGTGATTTACAACGAAAAATTTACTCAAGGAAATTATTTGATTTTAGAAAAAAATTATTCACTCGCGTTAAGGTATTTTAAAGAAGCTTATAATATTGATTCAACATCAGCAAATATAAATTACAAATTGGGATTGTGTTATTTGCAATCTCCTTCAGAAAAATTTAAGGCTGTTTATCATTTAGAAAAAGCAGTTCAAAATGTAATACATAATTATTCACCTGAAGATGTTTCACAAGTCAAAGCCTCTGATTTAGCCTTTTATTCTCTGGGAATAGCTTATCGGTTAAACTATAATTTTAACGCTTCCGATTTTTGTTTTAAGAAATTTAAAGAGATGGTTGGAACTAAAAACAGTAAATTAACTGCTGACTTGGATAGACAAATTTATATCAATGCAAACGCTCAGGAATTTATTAATGATACAGCTAAAGTTACAGTTGTTAATATGGGAGATAGTGTAAATTCTCCTTATCCAGATTATAGCTCTGTTATTTCGGCAGATGATTCAACTTTAATTTTCACTTCCAAAAGACCCGGTAGTGTAGGTGGATTAAAAACAGATGATGATCAGTTTTATGAAGATATATATGTTTGTTATAAAAAAAAGGATGGTTCATGGACAACAGCTAAATCAATTGGGTTAAATATTAATAGCAGTGGTAGCGAAGCTAATCTTTGTTTATCACCAGATGGAAAACAGTTGTACGTTTGTAAAGAAGTTAATGGCGGAGATATTTATTATAGCAATTTAGTTGATGATATGTGGAGTAGCTTAACACCATTGAGTAAAAATATTAATTCGCCTAATTTGGAATCTAGTGCTACAATTTCGGCTGATGGAAGTACATTATATTTTGTTAGTAACCGTAAGGAAGGAAGCTATGGCGGACTTGATATTTGGCGTAGTATAAAACTACCAAACGGTCAATGGAGTTTGCCTGTTAATTTAGGACCAAATATTAATACGGCAGAAGATGAACAATCACCTTTTATTCACTGTGATGGAGTTACTTTATTTTTTAGTTCAAAAGGTCATAAAAATATGGGAGGTTTGGATGTATTTAAGTCAACTAAAGATGAGGATGGAAAATGGAGTAAAGCTGAAAATTTAAGAGCACATATTAATACAACCGATGACGATTTGTTTTTTGTTCAATCATTAGATAGCAAACGAGGTTATTTTTCTTCTATAAGAAGAGGTAATTTTGGAGAAAAAGATATTTATAGAATAGATTTTGAAAATATAGTAGTTGAACCATTAAGTTTATTAAAGGGAATATTAACTTATAATGGAACAAATAAAGCACCATCTAATGTTAAAATAACTGCAACTAATGCTGAAACGGGGCAAATAGTACAGAAAATAAAACCGAACGAATTAACTGGCAAATACATCATGATTTTACCTTCTGGTGCGAATGGAAAGAATTATATCATCAATTTTGAAGCTGATGGCTACCAAGCAGTTTCTGTATCAATAATTATTCCACCAAACTCATCTTATCACGAAATTGAAAAAGAGTTTTTAATGCAAATGATTAATCTTGAAAATAAAACATTAGGTACAATTGGAATTAAAGGAGTGGTTAGAAATAAAGAAGGAAAACCTATACCAGGAGCTACCATTAATTTGCAGGATAATTTAACAGGTAAATTTATTCAAACATTTAACACAACAATTGATTCTGGGTCCTATTATTTTATTGTAAACCGTGAACAAAATTATAATATTAATTATGAAGCTAATGGATATTTGTTTCACTCCGAAAATGTAAATATTCCAAAAAATGCGGAATATCAAAATTTAAAAAAAGATGTGGTTTTAGAAAAAATAGAAATAGGATCTAAAATAGTATTAAATAATATCTTTTTTGAATCAAATAAATTAATTCTAAGTAAAGAATCAAATTTAGAAATAGATAAATTAGTGAAATTTATGAATGAAAATCCTAGTTTAGTTATTGAAGTGTCTGGACATACAGATAATAAAGGTAATCCAACCGCTAATTTAAAATTATCACAAGCGCGTTCGCAGATTGTGGTTAATGCTCTTATTGAAAAAGGAATAAATAAAACAAAGTTAATTGCAAAAGGCTACGGGCAAACAGTTCCGCTTGTTCCAAATGTTTTATCAAATGGTAAACCTGATTTAAAAGGGATGCAAAAAAACCGACGAGTAGAGCTGAAGATTATTAAGTAATAATACAATCTGAAAATTATTCAGATTTATTTGTTGTATAAATTTTTCGTAAGCTAATATATTTTTTTATAGATTTATTTAGTCTATCCTAAATAAAAATCACTTAAAATCTTCCATTGTAATTACTCGTTCACAAAAACCATATTCATCTTTGATAGAATTAGAACATACAATAATTGTTTTATGCATTGCATAATCTTTTATTAACGTTTTGTACCAATTAATTACGGTAGCATCTAAATTGGTTGTTGGCTCATCTAAAAATAATATAGGTGCATCTGCCAATATTGCTAAAGTTAATTTCAGGCGTTGTTTCATTCCACTTGAAAACAATTGAATGAATTTATTTTTATGAGCTGTTAAACCAGATAATTCAATAATATTTTCAGTTGTTAAACCGTTTAAAAATGGTTTATAAATAGCAACATGTTCTATTTGTTCCTGAAGTGTAAAATCTTCAATTAATTCGAGATAAGGTGATGCTAAACTAATAATATTATATTGTTGTTCATCTTCTAATTTTTTGTGATTATTATAATAAATAAGTTCGCCCTCATTTAATGTTAAATATCCTGTTAATGCTTGTAATAAAGTTGATTTTCCAGACCCATTTAATCCCAAAACAACTATTTTTTCACCACCTTTAATTTCTAAAGAAATATTTCTAAATATCCACTCTCTGCCAAATTTTTTTCCAGCATTAGTTACTATTATTGAAATTAAATTATCCAAGTTGTTTTTGATTTTTAGGTAAAAGTAACATTTTTCGCCTTTATTTATTGTTACATCTCTAAAATCTCAATTCATAATTTTATAATTATTATTTTTTTGGTCTGATGGTTTAGTAAGTTTAACATTAGTATTTAACTTAATCTTTTTATTGTTAATATTAATTCGTTGAGTGTTTCGAAATTGTGTATTAGCAAACATGGCTATTTCTTAAATCTTATTTCTAAAATTTGTATCTTTGCGATCTTGAAAACTATCAAATTTATATTCGCTCCCATTTGGAAATCGTGGTTTTTCCTAGAATTTGTTATAACATTTATAATTCTATACCCATTTTTTTTCATTACAATTAAAACTCAACATTTAAATACTACATTTAAAATTAAGCGTATTTGGTCTTGCTGTATAGCTTATTTATCAGGTATTATTCCAAAAATAATTTATAAATCAAAATCTGAAAAAATGCCTCAACCATGTATTTTTGTTGGTAATCATACGTCATATTTAGACATAGTATTAAGTACGTTTTATATAGATCATTTAGCAATATACATGGGAAAAGCAGAGTTATTAAAAGCACCATTATTTAAAACCTTTTTTAAAGGCATGGATATTCCGGTAAATAGAACGAGTAGGATGGACTCTCATAAAGCATTAATGAGAGCGGGTGAAGAAATCGAAAAAGGTAGAAGTATGGTTATTTTTCCAGAAGGAACTATTTCGAACTTTGGTAAATTAAAACCTTTTAAAAATGGAGCCTTTAAACTAGCAATTGAAAAACAAGTTCCTATTGTTCCTATTGTGAATTTGAATAATTGGAAATTATTGCAAAACGGTGGTTATTTTAAAAGTTTTGGATGTTTTGGAGTTGCAAAAACAGTTGTTTTGGAGCCAATTGAAACCAAAGGCATGACTGAAGAAAATTTAGTAGATTTGCGTGAAAAAGTTTTTAAACTTATTAATGATACCTTAAAGGAATACAATGGCACAAAAAATTGATATAAAAACAGTTGACGAGGTTGCTCATTTAGCTCGTCTTGAATTTACAGAAGAAGGTAAGGTTGAAATATTGAATGATATGAATCGTATGTTGGCATTTGTAGATAAATTAAACGAAATGGATACCGATGGCGTTGAACCGTTAATTTATATGACTGATGAAGTTAATGTAATGCGTGAGGATAAACCTAATGATACCTTAACTCAAAAAGATGCTCTGAAAAATGCGCCTAAAAAAGATTCAGATTACTTTAAGGTACCTAAAGTAATTGATAACCATTAAGTCATATTTACCCGAGTACAAAAATCGGTTACTGGAAATTTTTAAAAGTAACATGCCTTTGTATTTTGCTGAAGAAGAATTGCCATTATTCTTTAATTTTTTGGATAGAGATGGTTTAGAAAGAGGGCCGTATTCAGTTGTATTTAATGATGAATTAATTGTTGGTTGCGGTGGTATTGCTCTAAATCAACCTACAAAATTTACTAATGAACTACATGTTATTATGACTTGGGGAATGGTAGATAACATGAATCATAAAAAAGGTTTTGGTAAAGAATTATTATTGTTCCGAATACAACAAGCCAAAGAATTATATCCGCAGGTTAAAATAGCATTAGGAACAACTCAACACACCTTTCTCTTTTTTGAAAAGTACGGTTTTAAAACTGTTGCTTATGAAAGAGATCATTGGGCAAAAGGTTTGGATTTATATCAAATGGAGTTGAGTTAATATTTAATTATAAATAATAAAATATTATTATTCTTGGATTGATTTATAAAAAACTATTTCATTAATTATTTTTTATTAGTCTTACAAAATAAGGAATCATATCTGTCATGTTATTTAGATTTCTTGCTAAAACTTTTTTTAACAATATTAGAAATGAGTAATTAGTTCATGTCCAATAATATGTGAGTGGTATTTGGAATAATGCTTTAACTCTAAATAGGTGTAATAATATAAATGATACGTGAACACTCTACAAAGCCAATAATAATTGTAAAGTAATCTTGTTTTCTATGTTTTAGTATTTAGGCAAGACTAAAGTAACTAGAGTGCCTTATATTAATCTTTTTTAGGTAGGTACAAAAAAATTGCAATGTATTTTTTTTGCTTTTAAATTCTTACAACAAAAAATTGCTTTTACATATTTTATAGGTATTATAGCATTTGGATTGTTTTACATTTTTTAAGTGCTATTTTGTATCTTTGAGTCAAAATTAATAACGCATACTAAATATTAATTTTGAATAAAATGTAGGCAAAATAAAATTAATCATTCAAAAAATAAAAAGTATTATTTAACATAAAAATTAATTGTTTAAATCCTCCCAAAAGTTGCATTTATCAGTTGAATCAAAAATTATTTTAAAATTAAATTGTATGAAACTTATTGAAAAAGACAATGCTAAAACAATCAAAGCATGGACATTTTACGATTGGGCAAATTCTGTTTTTCCACTTGTAATTACTTCCGCAATTTTTCCTAATTTTTATGATTATATAACAACACACGATGCTGATAAAAATTTTATTGGTCATACCGTATCATTTTTAGGTTTCGAAGCCGAAAATCAGAATATTTATTCTTTTATCTATGCCTTTGCATTGTCTATTGTCGTAATAATTACACCTATATTAAGTGGTGTGGCCGATTACTTGGGTAACAAAAAACGTTTTCTCCAATTTTTTTGTTACCTAGGTTCAATTTCTTGTATGGGTTTGTTTTTTTTTAATAGGTTAAATTTAGAACTTAGTTTTATTCCTTTTATTACTGCAACCATAGGTTTTTGGGGAAGCCTAGTGTATTATAATTCATATTTACCAGAAATTGCATCTGTTGATAATCAAGATAAAGTAAGCGCTAAAGGTTTTGCTTTAGGCTACTTTGGAAGTTCATTATTATTAATTATTTGCCTCGTAAACATTATGGTTTTAAAAATACCAGCTAAGTATAGTTTTTTGTTTGTTGGTATTTGGTGGATGGGCTTTGCACAATACACGTTTAAAAATTTACCATCAAAATCTCATACTCCGCATGGTTCTGATAAAAAAGGATTAATATCAAAAGGATTTAAAGAATTAAGTAATGTGTGGAAACAAATAAAAGTGCTGCCTCAATTAAAACAGTTTTTGGGAGGATACTTTTTTTACAATATGGGTGTACAAACTATTATGGTTGTAGCTGTTTTATTTGCCCGTAATGAAATAGATTGGGGTGTAGGTGAGGCGGCTGAAAAAACAAAAACCAGTTCTTTAATTATAAGCATTTTAATTATTCAGTTTGTAGGTATTGCAGGTTCATTTTTGTTTTCGTGGTTATCAACAAAAATTGGTAATATCAAATCATTAATGGTTTCTATTTCTATTTGGATCTTTATTTGTGTTTTTACTTATCTAGTGGTTCATACGCCTTTTGAATTTTACATTGTTGCTTTCTTAGTTGGTTTAGTGATGGGCGGTGTGCAATCGTTATCTCGCAGTACATATAGTAAATTTCTTCCTGTAACCGATGATCATGCTAGTTTTTTTAGTTTTTATGATGTTATTGAAAAAGTTGGAATGATCTTAGGAACAGTATCATTTGGAGCAATTAGTCAAATCATGGGAGGAATGCGCCCTTCTATTTTATCCTTAATTCTATTTTTTGTTTTAGGTGTGTTAATGTTGATTCCATTGACTAAACAGGTAAAAATATCGAATTTAAAGTAGTAGTTTTAAATAATAGTTATGCTTTATTTGTAGCATTCCTTGTAAAAGTTCCCTATTATCTCTGTTATTTTTACATCGGTTGTTCTAATGAAACTGTTGCTATTACATCTAACCCTTATAAATGTGTTATTTATTTTAGTGTATAGTTTATTATTGTGATAGGAATCATTCAAACTCAAATTAAAGAACATAGAGCTAAGTAACAATTATTACATTCTAAAGCATAATACTTATGTATATTTGTTCCAAATTAAAAATATTATGAAAAAAAACATGGGTAGTACTGATAAAATTATTAGAATATTAATCGCAATTGTTATTGCAGCTTTATTCTTTACAAACGTTATTTCTGGAACATTGGGCATGGTGCTATTAGTATTGGCAGGTGTGTTTGTTTTAACAAGTTTAATTAGTTTTTGCCCTTTATATACTTTATTTGGGATGAGCACTTGTCCTAAAGAAAAATAAGGTTAAGATTAAAGTTTACAACAAAGCCTCTAATTTTAGAGGCTTTGTTGTTTTATTTTAATTGTAACAATTGTAACATAGTATGTTGCAATAGCTGTATAATTTTACCAAAAATAATTATTATGAAAACTAACATTTTTCTTGTTACATTTTTAGCAATTCAGTTGATTGTTTATTCTCAAACAATACCATTTAATTACTCAATTAAATTAAAGCCAATTACAATTCCAAATCTTCCTGGCTTACATTCATATGTTGTAGCTCAATCTGGCGGCAAGTGGTTAATTATTGGTGGACGAAAAGATGGATTGCATGCGCGTCAACCATTTAATGCTTTTCCAGTAGCTAATAATAATTCAACTATTTATGTTGTTGATATTAATACTCAACAATTATGGACATCTCCAGTGACTGTTTTAGCAACAAGTTTAGCTGAGCAAATGCAGTCTACTAATATGAATTTTTATCAAGATGAAGATTCGCTTTATATTATTGGAGGTTATGGTTATAGTGCCACCGCTGCTGATCATATTACATACCCTAATTTAACGTCTGTTTCTGTAAGTGGATTAATAAATGCAGTGATTAATGGATCATCAATCATTCCATTTTTTAAACAAATAACAGATCAAAATTTTGCAGTTAATGGTGGGCAATTGGGTAAAATTGATTCTACGTTTTATTTAATCGGAGGTCATCGTTTTGATGGACGTTACAATCCGATGGGTAATGCAACTTACACACAAGCGTATTCAGATGGGTTGAAAAAATTTAAGATTAGTAATTCAGGATCTCAGTTAAATTATTCAAATTATTCTGTAATAATAGATCAAGCCCATCTTCATAGAAGAGATTATAATTTGATACCTCAAATATTTCCAAATGGAGAAGAAGGTTATACCATTTCTTCAGGTGTATTTCAAATAGGCCTTAATTTACCGTTTTTGTATCCTG
>CANHPI010000043.1 GCA_947462425.1 Bacteroidota bacterium | reverse complement strand
TTTTTAGGTGAAATAAATCCTTGCAAACTATTACTTCCTAATTTAAAAAACCATGACTTTGATATATAAGAAAAAGCTAATCCTACATTTAATTTAGTGTAACCGCCATACCCAACATGTAATGCGCCAATTATTTTTGGTGTAATTTGAAACTCAGCATCTGTAAAAAAATATGGCTTAAAATTGGAATTAAATAAATATCTAAAACCAGTTCCTAAAACAAATTTATCTGTAAAACGAATTTTATTAATAATTAATAAATTAGTAGGTATATTAACATTAAACGATTCTTTGCGAGCATCAGTTGTATTTTTAATTATACTGTCTCTATTAATAGCCGACAAGGTTGAATCTTTTAAATCTAGTAAATTATCAATTTTATAACCATTAAATGTAAAAGTTGAATCACTGCTATATTGGACGCTATTATCAAACCAATGCAAAAAACCAATATTATTAGCATTAACTGTTAAAACACTTCCCTTCCCTATTTTACTTTTATAAGGAGTTTCAAAAAATATATCGGCGCTTGCTCCTATGCCGGAATAAGCAAATGGATTATTTTTATTAATGGTATCACTTAAAGCCATATTAAAATCAGAATTAAAAACTAATTGTGTTCCATCAGAATTTGTGTATAAAGAAGAACCCTCTTTTGCTTTGATATAAAATAATTGCTGACCGTTTAATATTGAAATAGATACTCCGGCTTTTGCAGTTGTATCTATTTTATGCCAAATAAAGCCTAATTTTAATTCTTGAAAACGCAAAGAGTTTATACTAGAACCTGATAAGTTTTTTGTTTCATTTAAATATGGTTTATTTCCATAAAACATCAATTGAAAAAAATCTTTTGTAAATGAAGAATTAAATATTCTTTGATCTTTAAAACCTATCAAATAAGAGTATTTAGTATTTCTTCCAAAAAATACGGATACATCATAATTCATGTTAGCACCCATTACATTTAAACTTTTCATGGAATTATTTGATTCATCCTTTGTTTTAGTGTCAATATAACCACCATAAATAAATTTATTTAACAACGAATTATAAATCCCATTTGATCCAAGTTCGTATTCTGCATTTATAGATAAACTTCTGCCAGCTTTCTCAAAATTTAAAAATTCAGAATTATATTGCGAAAAAACTGATAATGTAATTGAACAAAGAAAAATTATAAAACGTGTTTTCATTATTTTACTTTGGCATTATAATTTAAATAAGCACTAACTATTAAATCCAAATAACTATCCTCATTTATTTTTATTGGCGTTGGCTGATTTGGCAGAAATAAATAACTAACAAATTTAATTTGTTTGCATTGACTTAAATTATTGATTTTTGTTTTATTGAAAATAGCCGTTAATTTAGAATCGACATAATTTAATACATTATTATTTATATCAGTGATTCCAGATTCAATATTATTTTGTCCGGGAATAAATAAAGAATCAATTATTTGATTTTGATCATTCAACATATATCCTTGAATTTGGGCTTTAAAAGGATAATTATTGCGAGCTTGCAAATTTATTTCACAAGAGTTAACGTCCTTTAATTCCTTTAGTTGAGTTAAATCAACTTTAGAATAATTGACTAAACTAAAATTATCTGCAGATAATGCTAATGGTATATCAACATCTGCTATAACTTTTAATCCTCTTCCGTAAAATGCAAAATCGTTTCCTGACGAAATATTTCCTAATGGATTAAGAATTGCATTAACTGAATATCCAAAATAGTTTGGTAAATTTTGTAAAAATGGATTAAGGTTTGAATTTGTAGAATTAATATTGATTTGTTTAAACCATGGAAAAACAGGATTAGAAGGATTATTTGTTTTACTTGCCCTGTTAATATTTATTGATTGAACTAAACCACCAGCATTTAAAGTAACAACATTTGCAGGTAATGTTTTTATGGATTTAATATTATTAAAAGAACTGCTTATTTCTGCACCAAATTCATTAATAATTTTAAAATTAATGGCAGATTGAGTTAATAGCAAATTACTTGGTTTTAAATTTCCAAAAAAACTTAAGGCTGATGAATCAGGACCAAACGATAAGTTTTGCTTTCCAAAATAACCTTGCACATATTCTGGAATAATATCAACAAATGATAGTTTTATAATTAATCCTTGGCCTGGAAGCAATTGATCAGTTACACCACTTGCATCTGTGCTGATTGTATAGGTTTGTACTAAGGTATTTACTTTATTGCCAGAAATACCAGTTAAATTTAAATCATAACCATCTAACGAATATGTTTTTACTAAAGATGAATTACCAGGTATTACCTGATTTATAGTTAATTGACCACCCCAAAGTGTTGCCGAATTAATAATGTAGTTAAATTTTAAAGGCTGGGCATACGTATTTTTGTATTCTATTTTTAAATTCCCTTTTCTAATAATAGCCTTATTTAGTTCTACATTATTATCGATATCAAAAGTAATTTCTTTATCGGATGATTGTGCGTTTGATAAAATTTGAACTCCCGGGTTAAGTGTTGAATTAAAAAAAGTTAAATAACTTATTGTAGTATCTTTATTAGGTAATTTAACCAAACTGTCTAAAGTATAATTTATTAAATCTTTACTAAAAGAAATATGCAATAATCCTGTTGGGTCGGCTTTAAAAATAGTATCACCAAAAAAATTACTAATATTTAAATAACTTTTTGCAATTGGAATAGCTAAATCAACATCCCAGCTTGTTTCTTTTTTACATGAAAAAAAAGAAACAATTATAAATAATACAATAAATGATTTTTTTAAATCCTTCATATTACAAACTTAGCTTTTTTTTAAGATAATACCAATCATATATTAATCGTTTTTTTCAGTAAATATTAGTGTTTATAGATTTATTAAATTCTTTAAATCTAAACCACTAAACAAATTACTCTTTCTTTAAATGCTTTTGAGTTGCCAAAGAAAAACGTATTTCAGAATAGGAGTAATCATCGCCTAATTCATGTTTTAAGGAAGTTAATAAATTTTCACCTTCCTGTTTTTTTGAATATTCTATGATTGTTTCAAACTTATTTTTTGATACAAATTGAGATACGGGAATCATTCCTAAACTCACATAATGGGCTAAATGCCCCTCAATAGTTGTTACAGCAAAACCTCTTTCTTTTGCTATTTCAAGTATAGATTTCCCTTCTTTATATAAATTAAAACTAGCTTCTTTAGTATTTGGTTTTGATTGTTTTTTCTCTTTATCAACAGTCCCTTCTTTAGGATTTACAGCTGTTGATTTTAAAGGGCGCTTTGATTTTCGTTCTTCAAACTTTGCTTTTTCTGAAATAGCGATGCTATTTCTTACTAAATCTAAACGTGCATTCTGATTTGTATTTTGTCTAATTTGTTGTTTATTAAATTCAATATTATTTAACACGTTATATAAAATCGTTGATATTTTATCGAGTTGTTGCAAATGTTTAAATAACAAACCTTCTAATTCTAATAATTCTTCAATATAAGTTTTAATTTGCTTTTCATCTTTAAGTAATTCAATGTGAATTAATATAGTTTTAGACAGTTCATTTAAAACAGGATAAAAATAATTTTTAGCAGCTGCGTGTCTTGTATTTAAAGTTTCTAAATAGTTTTCTGCCCTACCTTCAAAAATCAAAAATAATTGATTACTGAATTTATCAGCATTTAATTTTAATGGTTCAAATTTGGTAACTAATTCCTTAGCCCATTCTTGATGTTTTTGCTTGTTCGATTTATTTTCAAGCATTGTATAACTCGATTCATGATTTTTTAAACTCGAATATAGCCAACCAAAATCGTACGCTTTAAGTGTATAATCTTTTAAAAAAGAAACAGTTTCCTGATCAATTATTTGTTTAACTTCTTCTGTTTTTGGTTTATTATCCGCATAATCAACCAAAGTTTTATCTTGCGATATGGCATTAAATTGTATTGGAGATGTTAAAACCAAACCATCCAATGATTTTAAACGAGATAAAGCCACGTAAACCTGTCCAGGCGCAAATGCGCGATTAATATCTAAAATTGCTTTTTCAAAAGTTAAACCCTGACTTTTATGAACCGTAATAGCCCAAGCTAATTTTATAGGGTATTGAATAAATGAACCTATATTGGTTTCATCAATTTCATTAGTAATAGGATTTAAATCATATTTTATGTTGTTCCATTGATAGCTTTCTAAAATAAAAGGTTGATTACCATCTTTAAAATCAATTTCAATTTCCTTATCATTCAATGAAGTTACAACTCCAATTTTTCCATTAAAAAACTGTTGCTTTCCACTCGCATCATTTTTAATAAACATAATTTGTGCCCCCAATTTTAATTCTAAAGTTGATTCAACAGGATAAGCATATTCATTAAATTCTCCTTCAACTTTAGCATAAAAAAAATACGATTTACCTTTTAATTCAAGCAAAGCAGACTTATTTAATGTATCAGCTTTATTATTATGTGTGGTTAATGTAATCGTGTTTAAAGCTGATGTAATATCAAAATTTGGTTTATAATACGTGTTTAGTAAATCTATATTAGCATGCGTCACTTTATTATTTCGTAAGTTATTTAATAAATCTATAAATGTATTATCCGATTGCCGGTATATTTTATCGAGTTCAATGTAAACTGGTTTTTCGTTTCTTAAAACCTGGGCGTCAAAAAAATAAATACTATTATAATAGTTTCGTAAAACATTCCATTCTTCTTCCTTTACAACAGGAGGTAATTGCATTAAATCACCGATAAATAATACTTGAACTCCGCCAAATGGTTTGTTATTTTGGCGTCGAACATACTTCAAAATCATGTCAATACCATCCAATAAATCAGCTCTCAACATACTTACTTCATCAATAATCAAAAGCTCCACTTCACGCAACATAGCACGTTTACGGTCGCTCATTTGCATAGATTTTATAACAGAATAAGGGGTATTTATCTTTACTTGATAATTGGTATTGATATTTGTAGCATCATTACTGGGAACATACATTCCAAATGGTAACTGAAATTGCGAATGTATAGTAACGCCGCCTGCATTAATTGCAGCTATTCCAGTTGGGGCAACAATAATGGTATTTTTATGAGTACGCTCAATAATGTTACGTAAAAAGGTAGTTTTGCCGGTTCCTGCTTTTCCGGTTAAAAAAACAGGTTTATTTGTTTGATTAATACATTTGGCAGCAAGTTCAGCGGGACTAATATTTATTAGTGAATTGTTCATTGTGTTAAGCAAAATTAATCCTTTTATAAAATAATAGGGAGTTATTTGTTAAATAGTTAATATTTAGTAACTTTCCTACTTGTCAAAAAAAACAGTAATAAATAAAAAACTATGAGTGAACGAATACTTAGGGCTCTAATGCAAATGTTTTCCATCATCGCTAAAGTTGATGGTATCAGTAATACTGGTCGTGCTATCGTGGAGTCTTTTTTAAAACAACAATTAAATAAAGAACAAGTAGAAAAATACCTAGGTATTTTTGATCAATTTATTGAAGTACAACAAGCAAGCTCTAAGAAAAAAGACGGTTCTGCAAAACGCACCTCATTAAATTCTGTTAAAGTATTAAGGATATGCACTCAAATAAATCAGGAACTTGAACAGACGCAAAAGGTAATCGTTTTAATTCGTTTACTAGAATTTATTCACTCAGACGATGATATTTCGGACCAAGAAAATGAATTTGTTATTACTGTGGCTGATACCTTTAACATTTCTATTGAAGAATATAACCAACTTAGAATATTTATTGAAGATACGGCTGAAAAAATTCCAAACACTCCAAACATTTTAGTTATAAATAATAAAGAAAATGGATATGAAAATGCGTGTAAACATATTTTTTGCGATACGTTAACTTCTGATGTTCGTGTAATTCAAATTAATAGCGTAGGTATGTATGCTATTCGCATATACGGAAATATTGAGTTACAGTTGAATGGGCAAGGTATTTCAAAAGAACGTGTTCATATTTTAACACCAGGTTCATCTTTAAGAAACTCAAGGGTTAAACCAATTTATTATAGTGATATTATCACTCGATTTCTTGCAGATAGCTCAAAAGCACGTATTTCATTTGAAGCAAAAAATATTGAGTATAAATTTAAAGGCGGTAAATTAGGCTTACGCAACATCAATATCCGCGAAGAAGGCGGAAAGTTAATTGGCATTATGGGTGGTTCAGGTGCTGGCAAGTCCACCTTGTTAAATGTATTGAATGGCGTTGAAATTCCAAGCAGTGGTCAGGTTTTAATTAATGGTAAAAATATACATGTTGATAAAAAATTTGTAGAAGGTGTAATTGGTCACGTTACTCAGGATGACTTATTAATTGAAGAATTAACTGTTTATCAAAACTTATTTTATAATGCCAAACTATGTTTTGGGAATTTAAACGATGATGAAATTGCAAAAAAATGTCATTCATTATTAGCAGATTTAGGCTTATCTGAAACAAAGGAATTAAAAGTTGGTTCCCCGTTAGAAAAAACCATTTCAGGTGGACAACGTAAACGTTTAAATATTGGTTTAGAATTAATTCGTGAACCTTCTGTTTTGTATGTCGATGAGCCAACATCAGGCTTATCATCGCGTGACTCTGAAAATATTATGGACCTTTTAAAAGAATTATCTTTAAAAGGAAAATTAATTTTTGTAGTTATCCATCAGCCATCATCAGACATTTTTAAAATGTTTGATAAATTACAAATATTAGATGTTGGAGGATACCCAATTTATTATGGTAATCCAGTTGATGCTGTTTCTTATTTTAAAACGTTGGTACAACATGTAAATGCTGAAGAAAGTGAATGTTGGAATTGTGGCAATGTTAATCCTGAATTGATTTTCAATATTATTGAAAGTAAAGTATTAGATGAATATGGTAACTTAACTCATAATCGTAAAACCAGCCCGAGCGAATGGAATAAGAATTATGTAGAGAAAATTGAATCAAACATAGCTGAAATTAAACAACAAGATGAAATTCCTGCAGCCATATTTAAAATTCCAAATGCCTTTAAACAATTTAAAGTTTTTATTACCAGAGATGTATTAAGTAAATTAACCAACACCCAATATTTATTAATCAATTTTATTGAAGCGCCTTTATTGGCATTTATTTTGGCCTACTTGGTAAAATATTTCAATACAGATGCTTCAAATAAAGAAGGTTATGTGTTTTTTAAAAGTGAAAATTTAACTGCCTATATGTTCATGTCGGTTGTAGTTGCCTTATTTTTAGGATTAACCGTGAGTGCCGAAGAAATAATTAGAGATAAAAAAATTCGTAAACGAGAATCTTTTTTAAATTTAAGTAAAGGAAGTTATTTATGGAGCAAAATAATTATCATGTTCACATTATCGGCTCTTCAAACATTTCTATTTGTATTGGTTGGTAATAATTTACTAGAAGTAAAAGGTATGTTTACTGATTATTGGTTAATATTATTTTCAGCAGCATGTTTTGCCAATATGTTAGGTTTAAACATTTCAAGTGCTTTTAATAGTGCAATTACAATATATATATTAATTCCTTTTTTAATTATTCCGCAATTATTATTAGCAGGTGTAGTTGTTAAATTTGATAAATTAAACCCAACATTAGCCAAACAAGGTGGTGTGCCATTTGTTGGTGAGATGATGGCAAGTAGATGGGCTTTTGAAGCACTTGCAGTAAATCAATTCAAGGATAATAAATATGAACAAAATTATTATAAATATAAAAAAGCGTTTAGTATATCTAATTATAAGAAAAACTTTTGGAAAGATAAAATCTTAGGGAAAATTTCAAAAATTGATAGAGACCTAAAGGAAAATCTTAATAATCCTGAAATAGAAAAAGATTTTTTATTGTTAAAAAACGAACTCTTAAAAGAGCAGAGATTTTTGAAAAATAAATATATATTTAATGGGATTAACAAATTAAATAAAAAAGATTTTACACCTTCCATGCAAAAAGATTTAAAGGACTTTTTAGATGAATTAAATGAACATTACATTAATTATGAAAATAAAGCCAGAAAACAGGAAGGTGAACTTACTCAAAAATTAATTGCACAATTAGGGCAAGATAACTTTATAGCTTTAAAAGATAATTATACCAACGAAAGCCTTGACCAACTGATGACCAATAGCGGTGATTTTGGTGATAGATGTTTAGAAATTGAGGGTAGATTAATTCAACGAATAGATCCTATTTATTTAGATCCTACGGATTCTAATTTTGGAGCTGCTCACTTTTATGCACCAAATAAACGTTTTATGGGAAATTTAATTCCAACTTATTGGTTTAATTTGGCAGTTATTTGGTTAATGAGTATTTCTTTAATGGTAATGTTATATTTTGAAGTATTTAAAAAAGTATTAGACTTTTTTGGAAATATAAGCTTAAAGAAAAAAAGATAAGGATAGGTTGAAAAAATTGAAGGCAAAAATTGATACTATACAATTAAAAATTGCTCTAATCTCTTATATCTTTTTAACAAATAAAACAACAAAATTTCGTTTAAAAAATTAACTTTGCATCGCTTGAAAAAAATTGGAATCTATATTATTCTTATGTCGGCCATATTATTGGCAAGTTGTGATGGATATAATCGCCTATTAAAAAGTTCAAATTACGAGCTAAAACTTGAAAGAGCACAGGAATATTATAAAAAAGCTAATTATATAAAAGCATCCGCTCTATTTGAAGAATTGATTCCTGTTTATAAAGGGACTGACAAGGCAGAAGAAATATATTTCTATTTTTCGTATTGTAATTATTATCAAGGTGATTATAGTTTGTCTCAATACCATTTTAAAAATTATTTCCGTAGTTTTCCAACAGGAAAACATGCCGAAGAGTGTTTATTTATGAATGCCTTTTGTTATTATTTAAACTCTCCAGTTTATAAATTAGATCAAACTGATACAAAAAATGCCATGGCAGAATTACAAAATTTCATTGATTTATACCCAGAAAGTACTAGGATTGATTCATGTAATAAAATAAATGACATTTTAAGAGGTAAATTAGAGAGAAAAGAAAGAGATATTACCAATCAATACTTCAATATTGGTGATTATAAAGCTGCAATTGCATCTTGTAATAATTTCATTAAAGATTTTCCGGAATCTAATTATATAGATGAAATGATTTACACAATTGAAGACTCTTATTATTTACTAGCAATTAATAGTTTGGAATCCAAAAAGTTAGAAAGATTGAATTTAGCTATGGAAAGTTATTTAAAATTAGTAGATTTGTATCCTAAAAGCAGTTATTTGCAAAAAGCAGAATCTGTTTACGAAAGTTGTGTAAAAATAAAAAGTAATAAAATTAATTAAAAATGGATTTTAAAAAAACAAACGCAGAACCAAGTACTGTAACTCGTGATATAAGAAGATTTGATGGTCCTACCGGAAACATTTATGAATCAATTTCAATTATTTCAAAACGAGCTAATCAAATTAGTTCAGAAATGAAAGAAGAGTTATCTGCTAAATTAGCTGAATTTGCTAGTAATTCTGACAACTTAGAAGAGATTTTTGAAAACAGAGAACAAATTGAAATTTCTAAATTTTACGAAAAATTACCTAAACCATCTTTAATTTCTATTAATGAGTTTTTAGAGGACAAAACTTATTATAGAAATCCTTCGAAGGAGCAAACTAAAAATTAATTTAATTTGCAATATTGTAATAAAAACCCATCCTCCAACTGGCAGATGGGTTTTTGAATTATATGATATTAAAAAATAAACATATTTTACTTGGAATTACCGGGGGAATTGCTGCATATAAATGTGCTCATTTAGTACGATTGTTAATTAAAGAAGGAGCAGTTGTTAAAGTTGTAATGACAAAATCATCCGAAGAATTTGTAACAGCAAAAACCTTGTCTGTTTTGAGTAAGAATGAAGTTGTTTCCGATTTTTTTGATAATAACCAAAACTGGAATAACCATGTAGCTTTAGCCGAATGGGCAGATATGATGCTTATAGCTCCTTTAACTGCAAATACATTAGGTAAATTTGCGGCTGGAATATGTGATAATATTGTAATAGCTTGTTATTTATCAGCTCGAAGCAAAGTATTTGTAGCTCCGGCTATGGATTTAGATATGTATCAACATCCAACAACCAAAAAAAATATAAAAACTTTAGTTAATAATGGTAATATAATAATTCCTGCTGAAAGTGGTGAATTGGCGAGTGGTTTAGTTGGAGAAGGCAGAATGGCAGAACCAGAAAATATTATTAATTTCATAAAAAAAGAAATAAAGCAAAACTTACCACTTTCTGGCAAAAAAGTACTGGTAAATGCAGGGCCAACCTACGAAGCAATTGATCCGGTAAGATTTATCGGTAATCGCTCATCAGGAAAAATGGGTGTAGCTATTGCTGATGAATTTGCAAAAATGGGAGCAGATGTGACTTTGGTATTAGGACCATCTCATCAAGTACCTTCAGAAAGATCAGTTACAGTTATAAAAATAGAAAGTGCAGAAGAAATGTTTACTGAATGTAAAGCAGTATTTAATAATGTTGATATTGCTGTTTTATCCGCTGCCGTGGCTGATTATAAACCTAAAACAGTAGCTGATTCTAAAATTAAAAAGAAAAATGCTGAATTTTCTTTGGAGTTAGTGAAAACTACCGATATTTTAGAAACGCTTGGTAAACAAAAAAAACAGCAATTATTAGTAGGTTTTGCATTAGAAACAGATAAGGTAATAGAATATGCCAAAGAAAAAATAAAGAAAAAAAATCTAGATTTAATTATAGCCAATTCAGCTATCGAAAATGGTTCAGGTTTTGGTGTTGATACTAACAAAATAACAATAATTGATAAACACAATAAATTGTATAATTTTGAGTTAAAAAATAAGAGAGAGGTAGCAAAGGATATTGTTATTTTTACAATAAATTATTTAAAAACAAATGAATAGATTCTTAATTATATTCCTTTTTATTTTTGTTACTAGAATTGTTTTTTCGCAAGAATTAAACTGTCAAGTTAGCGTTGTTTCTACTCAAATTCAAGGAACAACTAACAAGCAAATTTTTGATCAACTTCAAAAAGCCATTTTTGAGTTTATGAATAACACCAAATGGACAAAAGATAATTATACAGTTGCCGAAAGAATTGATTGTTCGATTTTAATTAATGTAACTCAGCAATTAAGTGCGGATGATTATAAAGCTACTATTCAAATTCAAAGTAGAAGACCGATATACAAGAGCTCTTATTTTTCGCCTACGGTAAATTATATTGATGAGAATTTTATATTTAAATATCAGCAATTTCAACAATTGGAGTTTAATTTAAACACATTTGCAAATAATATTACTTCCACATTAGCATTTTACGCGTATGTTATAATTGCAAATGATTATGACACTTTTTCCAATCTTGGTGGAACTGAATATTTTCAAAAAGCACAATTAATTGTTTCTAATGCTCAAAGTGCTTCAGAAACAGGTTGGAAATCATTTGAAAGTAACAAAAATCGGTATTGGATAGTTGAAAATGCATTGCAACCAGTATTTCAACCAATAAGAGAATGCATGTATAAATACCATCGTTTAGGTTTAGATATTATGAATGAAAAACCGGACGACGGAAGAAAAGAAATTTTAAAATCCTTGGATTTAC
Source organism: Bacteroidota bacterium (assembly GCA_947462425.1). The sequence continues at coordinate 630 of CANHPI010000043.1, read as the reverse complement.
TATTAGAAGTTTATAAAAACAGACCAGCTTCCTTTATTATGGAATTATTTTTTAATGCCAAGTCGGATGAAGTTGTTAATGTTTTTTCTAAAGGTCAACCTGATGAAAAAACTAAAGCTGTTGAAATTTTAACAACTGTAGATCCGGCAAATTCTACAAAATACTTTAAAATTCAAGGGAACTAAATTTTAACGTTTAAATAACTTAAATTGATATTATTTAGTTAGCAATTATACTAGTTTTACACGCTCAAAAAATATTATTTATGAAATATGCATATTTGCTTAAACACAATTGCGAGGCACTCAACGAAACAAAAATATACAAAAAAAAGATTGACTTAAACACTTCCCGATAGTTATCGAGATAAAAAACAATAAATATCTACACATGAAATAGCCATGTTTACCGAAACACAAACACAAATTATTAAACTGGCTAAACCATATGACAATAAAAAACAATAATTTAAACATATGAAATAGCCATGTGCCTGAACCCACAAACACAAATGAAGATACATGGCGTATACCAAAAGACAATTAAAAAAAATAAATATCTACATATGAAATAGCCATGTTTGCTAAAACACAAACACAAATGAAGATAAACTGGCTAAAGCATATGACA
>CANHPI010000042.1 GCA_947462425.1 Bacteroidota bacterium | reverse complement strand
TGTTTCTAGACTCAACTTTTGATTTTCAGTTTTTTTTAAAAAATATTTTTCAGAACAATTAAAGTTGAACTTAACGGTTTATTATGTTAGTTTTCCCTTTCATTAAACTCTAGTAGCTAAATTAAAAAATAAAAATTAACATAACAAATATTTACTGTAAGGATATACCTACTATTCAATAAGGAACTTTTAAAGACGTTCAACTATGTTTAGTTTCCGCTGCTGGAATAATATTTTTTTGCCTCAGGCATAAAAGCTTTTAAATCGGCTATGCGTCTTGCATCACTTGGATGAGTACTTAATAATTCCAATGGTTTTGCACCGTTACTTGATGCAGCCATACGTTCCCAAAAGCCAACTGCAGATTCCGGGTTATAACCACCCATGGCGGCAAATACTAATCCCATTTTATCGGCTTCTGTTTCGTGGGTTCTGCTATATTTTAATACACCTAAAGTGGTTGTTACGCCATAAGCTTGCTGAAATATTGCCTGTGTAACAGCTGGTTTTTGTTGCATAGCTGTTGATAAAACTGCTCCGCCAAATTGCACAATTAATGCCTGGCTCATTCTTTCATTTCCATGATGCGCAATAGCATGTGCTATTTCATGGCCCATAACTATTGCTAAACTTGTTTCGTCTTGCGTAACTGGTAATAAGCCTGTATAAACTACTACTTTGCCTCCTGGCATACACCAAGCATTTACTACGTTTTCATCTACAACATTAAAATCCCATTTAAAGCCAGCTAACTGTGAACTTAAACCTTTATCAGCATAATATTTTTCTACTGATTTTTGAATTTTACTTCCAACACTTTTTACCATTATGGTTCTTTTGTCTGAAGCTGCTAAAGGTTTATGCTCAGTTAAAAATTTATCGTATTCTGTTAAACTCAAACCAATCAATTCTGCCTCCGGCATTAAACTAATTGAACGACGACCTGTAATAGCATTTTTTTGACAAGCAAAAAAAATAGTAATTAAAACAAAAGCAACTAAAATATTTTTTTTCATGTAATGATTGTGTCTTTTAATTTATATAAGATTATTGTATGCAAGTTTTATTTTGCATGGCTATTTTTAGTGGTACCTAAATAATATATTTAATTTATTTCTGCACTTAAACCTTTTTCTAATAGGGTTTCGCAAATTGGCTTTAATTTTTCAAATGAACCAGCTTTAACAGCACACTTTCCTATGTAATGAACAAGTGTAGCGCATTGTTCAGCTTGTATAGTATCATGACCACAATATTTTGTTAAACATTCAATTACCCATTCAAAAGTGTTTACATCGTCGTTAAATAAAACAATGTTTTTTTCCTTTTCCTCTTTTGTAATAATATCAAGTTCTAATAAAACTTCCGTATCCGTATAATTATTGGTTATCATATTATAAATTTAGTCATTTTTTATTTACTTAAATATTCGGTAGCCTCAGCACCATACAATTTTTTTCCATTTTTATAAACGGTAATGTAGGCATCAGATATACCTAATGAGATAGCTTCATCTCTTAATTTTTTAGCAAAACTTATATCATTAAAATTTCCTATTGTATAAATATATAAGTTATTAATACTTACATTTTTTACAGGCCATATTTTAATGTTTAAAAACTTATTGGCCATATCATTAGGTACCTGATTTTTGTAGGCGCCTATTTGTACTTTATAAGATATTCCAACTTCATCAGTTTTGACACCATTTTCGGCAGTAGGAGTAGGCTCAGTTACTATACCGTTTGAGAATGGTGTAACGGTAGTTGTTGATTTGTTATTTGTGGGTGCCGCTATATTTATATCAGCTAATGCAACTGTATTTGTATTAGCTACACTACTTTTTGTAGAGTCATCAAAAATAATAGGATTTTCCGATTCCATTTTTATACTATTATTTTCTGTCTGTAATTTCAGACCTTCTGCAAAGGCAATTCGTTTTGCATTGTAGTAGGCTGATACAAAGGCATCCTTAACGCCTAAATTCACTACCTTGCGTTTGTCTTCTAATAATTTTCCGGATTGGTTATAAATACCAGCAGTATAGCGATACAAACCATTAGGTAACTTTTCAGAGTAGATAGGTTTTAAATTAAATAACTGTCCGCGAGTTACTTGTTTTGAGTACACTCCAATTTGAACGGTGTATAATAAACCGTTCATTTTTTCTAATTCATTAGCTATTTCTGCCGGTTGAGAATCATTTGTGTTATTTATTATAGTGTTGTTGGTAGGATTTACAAATGTGCTTTTAGGTACATTTTTATTGTTTGTTAAGCCCGCGCTAGTGTTAGTAGTTACCTCTATCGTTTGACCAGCTATTTTTGCTTTGTCTGTAGCTTCATTTAAGTTAATTCGTTTTCCATTAAGGTATGCAACTACAAAGGCATCTGTATATCCAAGATTTCTTAAGTCATTTTTTACAGCGTTAGCACTTGTGTATTTCTCAAAATTACCAGCCATATAACGTACGTAACCACTTGGTGTAGTTTGAGCAATTACAGGAGATAATCCTTTAAACGTGTTATTTGGTAAAGGTGCTTTAAAAGCCCCAATTTGAACTTTAAACACAAGCCCATCTGGAATTTTTTCATCAATAGGAATTGGTTTTTCAGTAGTGTATGCATCGTTGTTTTTTACTTCTAAACCTTCTACTTTAATTTTCAAAGTAGGTGAATTTGTTTTTGATGTAGTAATAGCAACAGTTGGATTATTTGCGGTTTTTGTAGTAGTAATTGTAGTTGTTGTAGTTATAGTTGTTGTTGTTCCAGTTTTAGTTGCATTTGTTTTAACAGTAACGGCTGCAGTTGTATTTGTGTTTACGGCATTATTATTAGAGTTAGTGTTATTTAATTTATCATTTGTTGCAGGCTCATTAATATTTGTCAATGGCTCAATGGAGTTATTGTTTATAGTACTTGCAGAATTATCGCTAATATTAATAGAATCTGTTATTTGATTTAATAAATTAATGGCTTCTTGCCCTAATTTATTTGCATTAATCATTAAATTTTTCTTTGTTTCTAAGTCCATGCTTTGATTTGCTTGTACTATTGTTTCTTGATTTTTTTTGTAATTTTCCTGGGCTTGCTTTTTTAAGTTAAGCTGCATCGGAAGCAAATTTTCTGACAATTCCAGCAAACGATTCTTGTATTCTTTTTCATTTGCTTGAGCTAATAAAATTAAACCATCAATGTGTATTTGGTTATTGTTGTTAAGTTTTGTTTTTATTTCATTTAATTTCGAAATAGCTTCAGTGTTTTCTGAAGTTAAGCTTGGTTTTTTGGTAACATAATTTGGAAAATGCTTTTTGTAAATATCTAATAAAGCTTGTTGCTTAAATAATGCTTGAAATTCTTTTTCTTCAGCATTGCTGTAGCCACCAAGTTTAGCACTTTCGCTTGGATAATTTTTTGTTTCTTCTCTTAATTTTTTGGCTTGTTGTAAAAATAATTTTGCTTCATTGATAAGCATATCAACTGAGCTTAGCTCAGTAATGTTTTTTCCTTTTGCCAATGCTGCTAAATCTTCCAAACTTTCCTCGTTAGCTTTGTAGGTGGCATTGTTTAATTGTTCTTGTTTATTAGCAGACTCTATTTTTTTACTGATAGCATTTGCTTCTAGTAGCTTAGCATTATTTATATCATTATCTTTTTCGGCCCCAGTTTTCGTAGCAGCCGATTTTCTTAATGAATAAGCATCATCATTTAACTTCTCTGCTTCCAAAAGAATAGAAGAAATTGTATTTTGATCTAAATTACTAAGTGATGTTGTTTTTGCTAATAATTGAGTAACATTATCTATTTCCAATTCAATTTGTTTATCTAGATTTAACGCAGTATTTATTTTTTCATCAGCTTCATTTTTTAATGATACGGCATCTCTCGTTTTATAATTGTTATAGTTTATCAAATCTGCAACCTTACTATTGTTATTTAAGTTGTTTTTTAAATTTAAGACTTCATCACTAATATTATTTACCGTGTTACTTTCTTTTGCCAGAGCAGGAGTTGCTTCAGAATTTACGATATTTACATTTTTATTTTCGTTACTTGTAACTAAAGTATTTGTAATTGGTCCATTATCATTTTCTACTTTTCCGTCATCTCCTTTCTCCGTATTTTGATCTTCATTATTTGTTGTTAAAGAATTTGTAATAACTGCAATTACTTTCTCAACTTTTTGAGGATTTTGTTCATTACCAGTTTGGTTATTATTGTTTATTGTTCCTTCATTGGCCTTACCATTATTGTTTTTAGAAGTAGCATTTACATCATTTTTATTGGCAACAGCAAAATCCGTTTTTCCTAATATTAAATTTGTAGATTCTGCTAAAGCCTTGATTGCTTCAATCTCTTTTTCATTTGCTTTTAATAATAGGTCTGCCTTTTCGGAAGCAGTTTTAGCATTTAAAGATTGTCCAATGAATGTTTTTGCCTCGCTAATTAAATTATCAGCTTTTGTTTTTAAATCTTGAGCTTGTTTATTTCCGGGATTTTTAAATGCGGGGTTTTTCAATAGCTTATCATTTTGTAATTTAAATTCGTTTTGGTTGGTCTTACTCAATGCAAAATAAGCTTCTATTTGTGCTTGTGATATTTTAAGAATTTCATTATTTATGTTTGCAATTGCCTCTGATGGATTATCAACTTTATCTAATTGTTTTAATTGATAGTTAGGATTTGTCTTTAATAATATAGTAATGGCTTTTTGTTGTTTTGATAAAGCTTCATTTTCTTTTTCTTCAGCATTACTTAATCCACCTAATTTTGCTGCACCTGTTGGATATGACTCTGACTCAGCCCGCATATTTTGGGCTTGCTTAAAATTAATGGCAGCTTCATCAAAAAGCATATTTGCTTGCGAAATCTCATCGCTTGTTTTAGTATCGGTTAATTTTTGCAACTCAGTTAAATTTGTAGTATTAATTTCAAATTTTGCTTTGTTTTCTTTTTGTGCAATGATTGCTGCTTCTAATTTTTTAGTAATCGCTAATTTTTCATTTTCAATGGCTTGTTTTATCAGGGCATCTTTTTCTGCACCTATTTTCGTTGCAGATTCTTTCCTTTGATCAAAAGCAGTATTACTTAATTTTTCAGCTTGATTGACTAAATCTGCTGAGCTAACAAGACTGCTACCATTAATTGCTGTTTCTGTTTTAGAAAGGATAGAATTTAAATTTTGCTCCATTAGTTTTGCATCCTTATATTTTTGATTTGCTACTTTTTTTAGAATGGCCGATGAATTTTCTAAATATGGATTATAATTAAAAACCAGATCAGCAACATCTGAATTCGCTGCTAGTTCTTTCTTTAATGTATTTAACTCATTTAAGAAAGCGCTTTTGTCGTTTCCGGCAGCTAAATTAATTGATTTTAAAACCTCGCTACTACTTTTTGTATTAGTGGAAGCAGGTGTTTGATTATTGGCCATTTTACTTTCAGATGAATTATCAATAGTATTTATTGTTGCTAGTTTATTGCTATCTGGTTCGTTAATGATGGCATTTCCATCTGCATTTTTATTTGAAGCACTTGAATTAATACTTGTTGATGCGGTATTTTGAGCGTTTGAAGATTTATCAGCTAATGCATTTGTTGTGAGTTGCTTTATAATTTCGTTATTTGAACTAATAGATTTTTGATTTTCTAATTTTAGGTTTTCTAAGTTGTTTATTTCTTCACTTAACGCTTTCTTTTCGCTAGAATTTTTAGCATTAGCTAGCGCATTTTTGTCAATCGTTAGTAAGCTATTAATATCTCGATTATACGACATCAGAATATCATTCTTGTTACTTATTTCTTCTGGATTAGTAGTATCAATAATTTTTGAATTTAATTTCGAACTGTAAGAATTTACAACTTCTTGATAGGTTAAATTTGACGGACTGCTACTACTTTCATTTGTAATTGAATTTGTTTTAACAGTATTTGCATTAGGTTCATCTGTGTTTATGTTTTGATTTTTTTTAATTCCTGTATTTTCAACCTCATTTGTAATTGCAAGTTCATCAGTTTTTTCGTTTAATATCGTCGCTGCAATTTGTAATTCTTGATTAACTCCATCTAATTCGCTTTTAAGATTTTCTATTTTTTGGTTGTTAGTCGCTAAATCTTTATTCTTACTGTCAATTTCAATTTTCAATTCCTTTAACTGTGCAGATATGTTTTCTTTAATAGATTTGTCAGTTTCGTTTGCTAAATCGTTTTCTAAACTTTCTGATTCAATTTTTAAAGCAGTTACTTCGTCAGTAATAGTGTTGCTTTTGTTTTTGGAGTTTTGTAATTCTTGTTTTTTAAATTCAGACTCAGCTTTTAATGATGTATATAATTCATCAGATTGATTTTTTTGTTTTGATAAATCGTCTATCTCCTTTTGTATATTTTCTAATTTTTCAAGTGCATCTTTATTGTTTTTATTTTTTATAATAACATCTAATTGTTTAATGTATTGATTGGTTAAGTCTGCTTCTTTTTGCTGAATATCAGCATCTACTTCAAGTTTTTTAGCCATATTGGTGGCTATATTTGATACAACTGTAGCCATTTTGGCTTCTTCTTGTAACAGATTTACCTTTGCTAGTTCTTCATTTTTCTTAGCTACATCTACAATATTAGTTACAATTTCTAATGCCTGATCAGCTTCTTTTTGCTTTTCTATTGCTTCTGCGGTTTTTTGAGTAGCTAATCCAAAAGCATCTAACGCTTCTTGTTTTAATTTTTTGGCTTCATTGGAAGCTTCTATTGCATCTAATTTAGCTATAGCTAATAACTGTTCATTTGTTGCATTTTTATTTTTATTCTGAATTGTTGCCTCGCTTTCATCACCAACTACTGTGGGTTTTAATGTGCTGGCGGTTTTTAAATTTTTAGTATCTGCTGCAATATTATTATTTAAATCGTCTTTTGGTACACTTACAATTGAAGGATCATTTTCATTAACATCTAATTTTGCTTTTTTCTCAATAAGATCAAGCATCATCGAATAACTTTCATCATCAATTGTTCCATCAAAATAATTAATAATTTTTAGTATTTTATTATCATATGAAATAACTTGTTTATATGGTTTTAAAGTATAAGCAACTGGTATCTGTATCTCGCTTGATTGTGTTGAAATGCCGGGTGTTTCAACTGTAAAAATAAATTTTCCACCATTAGGTAATTGCATATTGTAATCACCGTTATCTTGAGCTTGAAAAGAACCAACAATTTCCCCGTTTAACAAGTTTTTTACGGTTACTTTTGATTTCAAACTTTGCGATGCTTCTTCTTTAAGCACAGTACCTTTAAGCACAGCAAAATTCATTGGCACGCGCTCAGTATTAATTTTTAAAACGTCTAACTTACCAACAGGACTATATCTACCTGTGCTAAAAAAGGCTGTTTTTTCAAGTGAATCTGTAACAAATAAAATATCGTCATCAGGCGAGTTAATAGGAAATTCTAAATTAATAGGTAAACTCCATGATTGAGATACTTCATCAAAAGTTGTTTTAAAAATGTCATATCCGCCCATACTATTATGACCTTTTGAGCTAAAGTAAAGTGTTTTACCGTTAGGATGTAAAAATGGATAATCTTCATCATATTCCGAATTAATAGTGTTCGGAAGTATCTGTGCCTTGCTCCAACTTCCATCGGATAGTTTATTTACCACATAAATATCTCTTCCACTTTTTCCATCCTCTCCATAACTGGAGTAATATAGCTTGTCATTCGTTTTAGGAAGGTAAACTACAGATTTATCTTTTTTCTTTTTATCATAAATCGATTTGTAGTCATCTGGCTTAATTAATAATTTTCCACCGATATCTTTTATATCATATGCTTTAAAGTAATCATCTTCATTCAGTTGTTTTTTATTGATTACAATTAGTTCTGTAAAATTGGAAAGCAACTTTTTTCCGTTTTTACAAGTTTGAATTTCTCTATCTACTTGTAATTTCTTAATTGATGCCACACTGCCAATTTGTTTATATTCTGTATAAAGCTTTATGGCTTCGTCAAATCTATAATTAATATGGTAGGTTTTAGCTAAATAAAATTTGGCGTCCTTTGAGGCATCCATCCTGCTATTTACCGCAATTTGTAAGTAGGAATAAGGTTTCTTTTTATCAGGCTCTGTATATAACATACAAACACCTAATTTATAATTATAGTCAGGATCTTTTGGGTATAAGGAAACTAATTGAGCATATAAATTATAAGCTAATTTGTAATCTTCTTCTTCAAATTTTTTTTCAGCTTGTTTTTTTAAATCATTTTCATTTTTAATCTGTGAATATGATTTTGAGCAATATATAATTGCTAAAAAAACAAGTAAATATCTGAAGCGTATTTTACTTGAACTAAATATGTTTATAATATAATTCAGATGTAATTTCAAATTTAACTAAAAATAGTCTAATTTATTTGTTATAAAGATGCTAGTTAACAAGAATTTGCATAATATTAATGAATAAAAATGTTTTTTATGCATTAGCACATGTTCAAATGATTTGACTCATTAATTTTACCAACAAAAAAAGAGGCTGCAATTTGCAGCCTCTTTTAATTATATTTAAGAATATAATTATTTACTTAAAACAACTTTTTTAGTTGTGATTTGGTTATTAGAATTTATTTTAACGAAATACGCACCGTTAGATAAACCTGATAAATCAATACTGTTATTTCCTTTAACTAAAGTATTAGAGTAAACTTTTTCTCCAATAACATTAATTACTTCTATTGAAGAACTTGCTTCAGTTGAAGTAACATTTAAAATACCACTAGTTGGGTTAGGGAAAATAGAAATTGTATTGTTATTAGAAATTGTTTTGATACCAACACCACTTGTTACTTTTGTAATGTTAATATCATCTAAACGAACATTCATTTGTGTTGCAGCCGCAACAGTACCTGAAGCAGAAATACCAAAGTAACGAGTTTCAGTAGTTGTTGCAACATAATCAACTGAATCTTTTAACCAAGTAGTTAATGGAGTAATAGAAGATAATGGTTTTAAAACTGTAGTTAAAGCAGATACACTAGTACCAGTAACTAAACCAGACATACCATTACCGCCAGCTGTAGCGTTTGTTCTTCTCCAATAAGAAATACGGTAAGTTTCACCGTTAACAACATCCATACAAGGTAAAGAAACAATCATACTATAAGTTCCCGCAGGATTTGTAGCAGCAACAGTTGTAAATAATGCTTGAAGGCCACTATGAAAAGTACCAGTAGATAAACCTGTGAAATTAGCAGCAGTTCCTTGAACAGAAATATCAGCAACATTTGCTGCAGTTTCAATACCGTTTACATAACTTGAAGAAGTTAATGGAATTGATACATTATTTGAAAATGATAATGTAGTAGTATCATTTGCTAAATTAACATCAGATGCTTGAGCAACCCATGCCTTTAAATCATAAGTATTAGTTGCTGAAAAATCATATGCAGGTAACCAAAAAACATAGGTAGAGTCGCCAGGAGCTAACGGACCTGGAACAACAGTCATCATTGCTGTACCACCATTAACACTATAAGAAACATTAATATTTGATTCAGTTGTAGAACCAATATTAGTAATTTGAGCAACTAAAGTATCTAAACCATAATTACAGTTTGATAAACTAGATAAGTTAAATGGTTGAACAAAAATTGTTTTAATATCAACTAATGCAGCACCTGCAGGGTAAATTACGCAAGTACCACCTGTTAAATCGCCAGGAGTAGAGCCATAGCCATCACCAGATGCGTCAAAAGTAAGAGTTTGGTTACCTGCTGTACCAGCAGCAACAGTAACATTTACTGTAAAGTTTACACCAGTTGCAGTAGAAATAATTCCACCGTAACCATCATTGTTATCAACACCCCAAGAAATAACTTGGCCTACAGGAGCATTTAAAGCTTCAGCGCCTCCACCTGTGTTTGAAGTAGGGAAAGTTGCATCAGGAGAACTGTTAGGAGTAATGCCTGCAGGAAATGTAAGAGTTAATAAATCCACAAATTCTAAATCTGCGTTAGAAGCGGTATAAGTAAATTGTAAATCCATTGTACTACCTGCAACATACTGAGTGTTACAAACGATTGACGCTGCAACTTGCATAGGGCTGGATACTTTAGCATTTAAATTTTCTTTTTTTTCTCCTCTAATAGGATTTTTTATTTTAATTGTTGTTTGGGCGTTAACCGACATAGCAAATGCAGCAGTTAAAGCCATTAAGTAAATTTTCTTCATTTTTTATTTATTTATATGTTTGTGGCAAATTTAATAATTATTTAATTATTAAAAAACTTTTCTAAGGTTTTCTTTAATTGAAAAAATCTTATTTTGAATTAAAAATTTAATCGTAATTTTTATTTTAAATAATTGATTTTTATATAGTTATAAATAAAAATGCCTTTTAGTCGGTTTTTCTCAATCTTGAATACTTGTTATTTAAAAAATATTAAGAATTTGAATGGTAAAAAAGCGGTTCATTTATTTCATATTATTTAATTAACATGAACTTCCCTAACAATTCCTGAACTCATGGATTTGATTTTTAGTTTGAATTGGCTCGATATTTCAATTTTAAAAACATGAACTTGAGAGTTGTTTTTATTTACAACGGAGGTTTGTTTATTGGAAATTATTCTATTATTGTTTTCATCTATCAAATCTATTTGATAAGTATCTGAAAAATCTCCTTCATTAAATATAGTAATAGTTAGTTTTTTATTTAAAATTTTAGGAGTGTTAATCGAGAAGTAATATGGATAAAGTGAAGTTGAATAGTCAATATTGTATTGAGGGAAATTACTCCATTCTTGCGCAGCTGAATTTTTCTTATAAATCATTAAGTCCCAAAGCAGTTCTTTACTTTTTGTAACTTCAATAATTCGGTTAATTACTCCTTCATTTATTAAAAAATTTCCATTTGTTAATATTTTGGCGCCACCTAATTTCATGGATTTACCATTGGTTAATGTATCAAAATTAAATTTAAAACTGAAAACAGACTTAATTTTATTAGTTGTATTATTGGGCAAATTCATTATTTCTAAAGATGATATTTTTCCTTTCGATACCTCGTTGTTATTAAGCACCATTAGCCAATTATTACTTAAAATAGTAGCATCGTGAGGGTGACTAAAAATAGAGGTTTCGTGCAAAACTGTGTCAGTTTTATTTAATTTTTTACCATATGAAGAAACTATTTTTCCAGACACCTTATCAATTTTTATTACTCTACTAATATCACGAAAACCTAAATAGATAAATTTATTCTCTTTATCAATACTAAACGAATTGCAATGAGGATTCATTACTGCGTTTCCTTCATTAGATGCTAACAAATCAAGTGGGAAGTGATCAATCATTTTCCACGACCAAACAATTTCTCCAAAACGATTATATTCAATTAGTGTTGCTAATTCTACTTTTCTGGCTACAGTATCTTTCGAATCTGTTCTCTCTAACTCCAAATATTCATTGCCTAATGCCATATAATTGCCATTAAGCAAAAGTTCAAAACAATGATGGTAAAATTCATTCTTTGCTTTAGATATTTTTCCATCATTTGGCCCTTTCCAAATAATATTCAAATCTCTGTCTGTATGATAAGCTTCCGGTTCACTAATAAATGTTACAGTTCCATTTTTTTGAAATCTAAAATCTCTAATTTGTCTATCTTCCTTAAAATCTGAATTTAATGGTGGTATAAACCAAACAACTTTACCTTTTCTATTTAATGCGCAGTGTAAATGATCGCACCATATTAATCCATCTTCAATCTTATTCTTATTATTATAGTATTGCTTTACGTTGTATTTTGTGGTATCGTTATAAACAGTATTTAAAATTGAAAAATAATGGATATCAGAATTAATTTTTTCTCCAGATTTTAAATTTGTTTCAACATACCATTTATATTTTTTTCCAAATTGTAAATCGTTTATTCGAGTGGCGGGAGTTTTATCGTTATATGTATTTACAAAATAATTTTTAAAGTCACTTTTTGTTTGAGTAGAATCAAAAGCAAGATATACTTTATAAAACACTGCATTTTCATTATAAGGATATTCAAAATAAATTTGATTATAATTTAGTTTTGCGTCATCTTTGGGCAAAAATTGAGCACGGCTAGTAACAATGAAATTAATCATGAAAAAAAACACAACATATTTATTTTTTAGTCTTTCCATTTTGTTAGTTTTATGTTATTCATGTAATGATTCAAAAGATAACGAATACAAAGAAACTACCGAACTTGCGAATAAACAAACAAAAAATGATTCAGTTGCAGTAAACGAAGAATTATGGACAGTTCCGGATACTAGCACTATACCTCATGATGAATTTGGTGAGATGGTAAGATATGGCAGAGAACTGATTGTAAATACTGCTTATTACATTGGACCCGAAGGAAAGGCCGGC
>CANHPI010000041.1 GCA_947462425.1 Bacteroidota bacterium | reverse complement strand
TTTTTAAAAAAATTGTGTATTGGGAATTAGAAATTGACCAAAACCAAGATAAAGGAATGCTTGAAGTTTTGAAAATGCAAAAAGCAGATGCTAATTTACAATTCTTTAAATTTATTGAAAAAAAATATGTTAATTGGTTAAATGGTTCAGATACAAATGCACCAACCATGAGTCATACATTATTGAAAAATAAATTTTTTTGTAATTTAGATTCTAATCCTTGTACATTTTTATTAGTTATTGACAATCTGCGTTACGACCAATGGAAAATGATTCAACCTATTGTTCAGGATTATTTTAAGGTGGATAGCGAGGAATTATTTTTTAGCATTCTGCCATCTGCAACTCAGTATGCACGTAACGCTATATTTTCAGGTCTTTTACCAAGTGAAATGGAAAAACGTCATCCTGATTGGTGGAAAAATGATGAAGATGAAGGAGGCAAAAATATGCATGAGGAAGATTTTTTAAATGCACAGTTAAAGCGTTTAGGTAAGGATGTAAAAATGAGTTATAACAAAATAACCAATTTTGCTGCTGGAAAAAAACTTTCCGAAAACATGAGTAATTTAATGAATAATAAGCTCAATGTAATCGTTTATAATTTTGTAGATATGTTAAGCCATTCTCGTACTGAGTCTGAAATGATTAGAGAGTTAGCGGATGATGAACCAGCATATAGAAGTTTAACGGTGTCCTGGTTTGAGCATTCTCCTTTGTTGGAAATGATTAAGTTTATTGCAGCTAAAAAATGTAAATTGGTAATTACAACTGACCATGGAACAGTTCATGTAAAGGAACCTACAAAAGTAGTTGGTGATAAAAGTGTAAATACAAATTTACGCTATAAGCAGGGTAGGGCATTAGATTATAATGCAAAGGAAGTATTTGAAATTAAAAATCCAGCTGACGCTTTTTTACCAAAGCAAAATGTAAGTACCAGATATATTTTTGCAAGAGAAGATAAGTTTTTTGCTTATCCAAATAATTTTAATCATTATGTGCAATATTACAAAAATACATTCCAACATGGTGGAGTGAGTTTAGAGGAATTGATTATACCATACATCACTTTAACTGCAAAATAAACATCAAATTATCTGTTAGTTATTTTATTTAAAAACTTAGTGGTTTGCAAAAAGATACTAACAGAAATTAGAATAGGATTTTTTAAAACGGTTCAAAATAATTTACTTTTTTGTAACATCAAATTTCACAAAAATATTAATATAAATTAATCTAGAAATTCTCATAATCCAAGGAAATAAAAGTAACTCAAATCCAAAAAATATAAAAAGATAGGTTACTAGTTCCATTTTTAAAATCAGGACTAATAATAAAAATAGCCCAATTCCTAACGCTATATTCACTCCGTAACTAACATACATAGCGCCATAATAAAAACCAACTTCTTTGTTGAATAGTTCATTACAATGTGTGCATTTTTCATGCATTTGTATAAACCCTTTTTTGTATGGATTTTTATTTATAAAAAAATCCCCCTTATGGCACCTTGGACATTTATTATTAAAAATAGAATATAGTTTTGTGCCCTGAAACATAAAAGCGGATATCAGTAAATTTATTGAATGGTGTTTATTTAAAAATGGAGAGCAAAGATTCTTTCCAAGACTTTTTTTTCTTTAAAGTTGATGGACAAATAAACTCTGTTGTTTTTGCATTTGTTTTTTGAATAGCTCCATAACCACCGGCAACATCAATTAATTTATCGTATCCATTTCTTTTTAAAATAGATGCAGCTATCATACTTCTATAACCTCCTGCGCAATGAATATGGTATTCTTTATCTTTAGCTAATCCATTTTGCCAATCAGTTATGAAATCAAGCGGTTTAGAATTTACATTTACCAGATGACTTGCCTCATATTCACCTGGTTTCCTCACATCTAAAATATCCAAAGACGTATTATTTAATTTGCCCGTAAATTCATCAGCTGAAATTGACAAGATAGATGATGTTTTATTTCCGGCATGTTTCCATTCTGTTACTCCACCCTCAACAAATCCAATGCAATGATCATAACCAACACGACTTAAACGCATCACAGTTTCTTCTTCGCGACCTGTTGGTGTAACTAAAATGATTGGTTGCTTTATATCTGTAATTAATGCGCCAACCCATGGTGCAAATTGCCCATCAATACCAATAAATATGGAATTAGGAATGTGTTCTTTTGCAAACTCTTGAGGTTTTCTAACATCTAAAATAATAGCCTTAGTTGTTTCTAATAACTGTTTAACTTCATTAATTGATAATGCTTTAGAGCCATTTATGGCGATGTCATCATAATTATCATAACCTGATTTATTTAGTTTTGCATTTTTAGCAAAATATTGAGGTGCTGGTAAAATACCAGTAGTTAGTTCTTTAATAAAGGCACTTTTAGTAATATTTGCTAATGCATAATTTGTTTTTTTTTGATTACCTAAAGTATCAAAAGTTTCCTTGCTCATATTTTTACCACAGGCAGAACCAGCTCCGTGAGCTGGATAAACAATCACATCATCTGGTAAAACCATGATTTTATTATGAAGGGAATCATATAACATTCCTGCTAAATCTTCTTGAGTTAAGTCAGATTTAATAGCTAAATCTGGTCTTCCAACATCTCCAATAAATAAAGTATCGCCAGAAAATAGACAATGTGGTTTTTGGTTTTCATCTAATAGTAAAAATGAAGATGACTCTAATGTATGACCAGGTGTATGTAGCACTTTAATTGTGAGTTTTCCAATTTTAAATTCTTGGTTATCCTTAGCAACTACACTTTTAAAATCAGTTTGAGCATTTGGACCAAAAACAATATCAGCACCTGTGTTTTTAGCTAAATCTAAATGCCCCGAAACAAAATCGGCATGAAAATGAGTTTCAAAAACATATTTTATGGTTGCATTGTTTTTTGCAGCTAAATCCAAATAGGGTTTGTATTCTCTTAAAGGATCAATAACTGCTGCCTCTCCTTCTGATTGGATATAATAAGCTCCTTGGGCCAAACAGCTTGTGTATAATTGTTCTACGATCATATAATTTTATAATTAAGTGAAAATAATAATTTAATAAAGTAAACAAACATTAAAAGAAATACTTTATAAAATATTTAATAACTACTTCATGTCATTAATAATATTGCTGGCTTCAAAAATATAGTTGTCTTTTTGAATATTTTTTGTCCACTTTATTTCTTTATTTAATTTTATAGTATCTGCTTTTAAAATCTCTTTATCATAATTTGATAAAGAAGCAGAGAACCCTTTGATATCAATTTTTAAATCGTCGTATTTTTTGTATTGTTCTCGCAATTGCTTTTGTTCATCTCTAAACTTTTCGATTTTCAAATTATATTTTGTATCGTCTTTTTTAGATTTTAATTCTTTAGATTCAGTTTCAATTAATTTAAAAGCAGAACTTGATTTTACCCTTTCTGAACTACCTTTTTTTAATTTCGAGTAGTTGATTGAAGTATACTCATCATAGGTTGCTTTTGTTATTTCATCCCAAGGCATTGGATAATCCATTTCTTTTTCTCCAACTTCAATAAATGCATAAGGATCTGGTAAAATAACATCTGGCATAACGCCTTTTAATTGAGTAGCTCCACCATTAATTCTATAAAACTTTTGATTTGTAATCTTTACTTCACCTAAAGGTTTAACGGTGTCAAATTGAGGTAGTAAATATTGATCTAAATTATAAAAAGATTGAACAGTACCTTTTCCGAAACTTTGTGTACCAATAATAACGCCTCTTTTATAATCCTGAATGGCAGCTGCTAAAATTTCTGAAGCAGATGCACTGCCATGATTAACCATAATGGCTAAAGGACCTTCCCATGAAACATCAGAATTTTTATCATCCATAACGTATACTTTTCCGGCTTTATCTTTTACTTGAACAACTGGACCCCTTGGAATAAATAAACCTGCCATTTCAACAACTTCTTGTAAAGAGCCACCACCGTTATCTCTCAAATCAATTATAATTCCTTCAACTCCTTGATCTTTTAACTTTGAAATTTCTTTTTTCATGTCGGCAGAACAACGATGTGCGCCATTACGAGTAAAATCAGCATAAAACATTGGTAAATAAATATAACCAATTTTGTTTTTATTATCTAATATAGCTGATTTTGCGTATGTTTCATCCATTTCAATAACATCTCTAATGATAGAAATTATTTTAAAAGAGGCATCTGGTTTTTTTACAGTTAATCTAACTTCTGTTCCTTTTTTTCCTTTTATTAAATCTATGGCATCATCCATATCCATATTTGTAATATCCACAGGTTCGTTAGCCCCTTGTGCAACTTTGTGTATTTCATCTCCGGCTTTTAAATCACCTTGCTTAAATGATGGCGATCCAACAATTACTTCCGAAACTTTTAAAATACCATCTTTAGCTTGTAAACGAGCTCCAATTCCTTCAAATTGTCCACTCATACTTTGATCAAATTTCTTTTTTTCTTTTGGAGCAAAATATTCAGTGTGAGGGTCGTATAAGCCGGTTATTGTATTAACATAGGCAGAAAAGCGATCTTTTAAGGTGATTTTATTTAAACGTTTAAACCAATCGATATTTGCTTTCAATGTTTTTCTTCGAGCATCAACTTCTAAGCTGTCAAAAGATTTTTCGGTAAATACAGTATCTTTTTTTGCTTTAGCTTTTTCTTGGTTAGTTAACATTTCATCTAAACGTGCAAGAGTTTGGTATTTCAACATTTTACGCCATTCTGCTTTCAATTCTTCTTCTGAAGCGGCATATTTTAATTTTTCACCATCCGTTTCATATTCTTCATCTATTGAGTAATTGAATGGATTTGATAAAATTTCTTTACTCCAATTTTCTTTTTCATTTATTCTTGAACGTATAATGTCAGCTGATAATTTATAAAATTCGAATGAGCCGTTATTTATTTCATCATCAATACTTTTACGATATTTACTTAAAGCATCAATGTCAGTTTGGAGTAAAAACTTTTTACCAGTATCTATTCTTTTTAAATATAAATTGTAAGCTTTCTCACTAAACTCATCATTTACTTTTAATGGATTGTAATGCGCTTGTTTTAATACAGACATTAACATATCTAATAAAATTTGATTTTTCTCAAATTGAAAATAAGTAAAAGAACATAGACTAATGACTATTACTAATAGAGCTGGTTTTAATATTTTATTTTGCATATAACACAAATTTAAGGGTAATTATCTAATATTGTTAAAGATTATAACGGATAATCTCCGTTAGTAACATTGATTTTTCATTTGTTTAAAGTTTGTTAATTCATAACACATCCAAACTACTACATTTACGATTCAAATTTAAAACATTTATAGTGCCATGATAGATTTTACGCGTTCGGAATTAACACAATTTGTGATACATTACGTTGGAAACAAGGGTTTAGGAGAAGAGTTAACTCTTAGCGAAAAAGAAATACAAATTAGCGATGATTTTTTAAAAGATACCGTTATGAGATATTTAACTGCGCCTTTTAAAACAGACATATACTACCAGTTTAAATCAAAAAATGAAATGCATTATCATGATGTAAAAAGTTACGTGGCTGATGTATTTTCTTCTCAAGGTAAATTTATTGAAAGCAGTAAGCATATTGCTGAACACTTGTATAATCAATCAATGCATCCTAAAATTAAAGGAGGGGAATTTTATACTTGTTATTTTAAAGATTGTAATATTGATGGCGTTATTTGTGACGCTATTGGATTATTTAAGACGGAAAATAAAGACACTTACTTAAAAGTATTTCAACATATGGATAATTTTGAGGTTGAATGTGATAATGGGATTAATATTAATAAATTAGACAAGGGATGTATTATATTTAATACTGAATCTGAAAATGGATACAAAATAAGTATTATTGACACTAACAATAAAATAGCGGATTGTGCTTTTTATTGGGTAGAAGATTTTTTAAATACTAAAATGAAAGAGAATGCCTTTTTTCATACATCTAATTTTATTGATACTTGTAAAGGATTTTGTGAAGAAATTTTAACTGAAGGGAATAATGTAACTAAACAAGATCAAATGATGATGCTTAATAAAAGTACAAGTTTTTTTAAAGAAAAAGACAAATTTGATATCAAGGAATTTGAGAGAGAAATTCTTCCACAGGAAGAATTAAAAGAAGCATTTAGAGATTATAGACAAACTTATAATGAAAAAATGGACTTAACAGCTATTGATGATTTTGAAATTTCGCCAACGGCAGTAAAGAAAAATCAAAAATTTATGAAGAGTGTAGTTAAACTCGATAAGAATTTTCATGTATATGTTCACGGACGTCATGATTATGTTGAGAAAGGATATGATGAAGAAAAAGGACTTAAATTTTACAAACTATATTACACTAATGAAGATTTAGGTTAATTAAAATTTAATTTTTTAAAATATTTCTTGTAAAAAAATAAATATTTACTTTTTTTTTATATATTAGTGGTGTTTATATTTTAAAAAATGTTTTAGTTTATGTTTGATCGAAAAAAACTTTTTTATTTTGGGTCAGATACTGACTTAAAAGTTTAACGAATTTACATTCAAAGAACTGATAACATAATTATTATATAAATTATATAAAAGCTTATATTGCCATTAACAGTAAAGTAAATTATTTTGAAACACAAGTCTCATATTTATATTCTCGCAATTTTAATTTGCGCACTTTCTGTATTTAGTCAAAATTTTTCAAGTCCTAATGGGTGGAAAAAGTATAATAACGAACTTATTGGAAGTATTGGTGCTTCTGGTTTTTTAGGCGATTTAGGAGGCAGAAACAAAGTTGGTAAAGATTATAGTCCTGCTGACCTTGAATTAGCAGCTACTAGGCCAGCGATTAGTTTAGCCTATCGTTATAAGATAAATAAAAATATTAACGTTCATTCAAGTTTAAATTACTTGAGGCTATCAGGAGATGATAGATTGACAAAAGATATTTACCGTAACAATAGAAATTTGAATTTCAAATCTAATATTTTTGAATTGTCTTCAAGGATAGAGTTTGGCATTTCATCAATTAAAAGTTTAGGAATTTTCGGATTAAAAAATAAACTACCTCGAGCAAATATATCACGTTCATACGAGTTGATTGGATTTATAGGTTTTGGTGTATTTTATTTCAACCCAAAGGGAAAGAATCCAATTACTGGAAAATACGTGGCTTTACATCCATTACATACTGAAGGTCAGGGATTACCGGGAGGTCCTAAACAATATAAAAGAGTATCAATAAGCTTACCGATAGGTGTTGCATTTCACGCTATTTTAAATAGATTATGGTCAGTTGGGGTAGAGTTTAGTTATCGAAAAACATTTACAGATTATATTGATGATGTAAGTACAACTTATTATAATAATGCTTTAATAGAGGAATCCTATGGTTTAACTGCTGCAACTTTGGCAGATCCCAGTAAAGGTGATATTCCTGGTGCCAGTTCTCCCAATGGTGATGGAACAGGAGCGCAAAGAGGTGATAAAGAAAAAGATTCTTTTATGTCTTTGCAAGTAACTGTTGGAAGATTTTTATTGATAAAAAGAACTAGAACTAAACTTAGCTCAAAATTTTAGTACAATATCAAATTACTGTAATTTTTCGTAAACCATGATTTTTTTTAAATATTTAACTCAATTTAAAAAAAAAGAATTATTTTTGTTAAATAAACACAAGATTGTACCGTTTGCAAGCGGGAAAATATAAACGTTATAAACCATCTGACTATTAAAAACAATAATTTAAACATATGAAAGTCAGTATCTTATCTTATTTTATTTTATTTTCAACTTTTTTTCTTCAACATTCATTTTCTCAAAATTTTACAAGACCAAATGATTGGAAAAAATATAGGCAGGAAGTTGTGTTCCAAGCTGGATTATCACAATTTTTAGGTGATTTAGGTGGGTTAAATAAAATTGGTACGGATTATAGTCCTTCAGATTTGGAATTTGCTTTAACACGTCCTGCAATTACTTTAGCATACAGATATAAATTTGCTAAAAATTTTAATGTGCATTCAAGTTTAAACTATTTACTAGTTGCTGGTGATGATAACTTAACATCGGAGCCCTATAGAAATAATAGAAATTTAAATTTTAAATCAAATATTTTTGAATTAGCAGTTAGGGCTGAATTTTCTTTTTTCGCAAGCAAGGTTGGTCACAGATATGGAATAAAAAAAACATTCACTCGTCGTCATAAAGGAAAATCTAATGAGTTTATAGGTTTTATTGGCGTTGCTGGTTTTTATTTTAATCCTAAAGGTAGAAATTCAAACACTGGAAAATATGAAAAATTATACCCACTTCATACTGAAGGGCAAGGCTTGCCGGGTGGGCCACAGCAATATAGCAGAATTTCTGTAAGTATCCCAATGGGAATAGCTTGGAGAATGTCTTTAAACAAGCTCTGGTGTTTAGGTTTAGAGTTTAATTATCGAAAAACATTTACAGATTATATTGATGATGTAAGTACAACTTATTATTTTGATAAAGCAGCTTTGTTAGATGCTTATGGAATTAAATCTGTTGCTTTTTCAGATCCAAGTAAAGGTGACATTCCTTTTGCCACATCACCCAACGGAGATGGAACTGGAGCCCAAAGGGGTGATAAGGAGAAAGATTCTTATATGTCTCTTCAGGTTACTATTGGCCGCTTTTTTCCACCAAAACGAAGAAAAACCAGGTTAAGGTCTAAGTTCTAATTTTCTAAAATTTTTCTTGTATTATCTTTTCAATAATCTCTTGTAAGTGATAATTTGTTGCAACTATTTCTTTTCCAAATAACCAATTTTTTTGCCGATTAAAGTCACTAACTGTTCCGCCTGCTTCTTTTACGATGAGTGCACCAGCCGCAATATCCCAAGAATTTAAATTATATTCAAAAAAGGCATCTACTCTTCCGCAAGCTAAATAACATAAATCAGCTGCGGCTGCGCCAATTCGTCTTATACCATGAGTATTTTTCATTAAATAAGTTAGTACACTAATATAATTCTCTAACCTTGTAAAATTATAAATTGGAAATCCCGTAGCTATTAAACTTTCCGATAGCGTTTTTCTTTCGGATACTGTTATTTTAATTCCATTTAAAAAAGCGCCACCATTTTTATAAGCATAAAAGCATTCGTTTTGAGCAACTTCATATACAACTCCAATTAATATTTCTCCTTTATATTCTAAAGCAATACTTATTGCGTAGCACGGAATTCCGTGAATAAAATTAGTTGTTCCATCCAAAGGATCAACAATCCAATTGTAATCTTTAGTTACAGTTTTTGTATTTTCTTCAACAATAAATCCTGCTTCTGGAAAAATTAAAGCTAATTTTTCCACTAAAATTTTTTCGGATGTTTTATCTACGTAGCTTACCAAATCATTTAAACCTTTAATTTCAACTTGATTATAAGAAAATGTTTTACGCTCGTTTCTAATAAATTCTCCAACTATTTTTGAGCATTCAATAACTTGTTCCGTAATTTTATTTAAATTCATTTTATATAAATATATCAGTAAAATTAGCTATTTAAGATTGATTTAAATCATGAAAATTGATGTTAATATAAGTAATTCAAAACTGTTGTAAACATTATTTTGTAGTAAGAAGTTTTATATATAATTTTCAGAAAAATAAATTACATGAGCACTTCACTTCAATCAAAAAAGTCAAAAGTATCTAAACTTGCCGAAAATATTATTGGTTCTGAAATAATTAAATTAGCTGGAGAGGTAAATGAAAAAATAAAGCAGGGTGAAAAAATTTATAACATGACTATTGGAGATTTTAATCCAAAGGAATTTCCTATTCCAATAGAATTAAAACAATATATTGTTGATGCTTATTTTGATGATCAAACAAATTATCCGGCTGCTGATGGTATGTTGGAGTTAAGAAACGCCGTTTCTAATTTATTAAAAGAACGTGGTAATTTAGAATATAAAAATGATGAAATTTTAATTGCTGGAGGAGCACGCCCAGTTATATATAGTATTTTTAAAGCTTTAGTTGATGCAAATGATACTGTTATTTTTGCTGTACCTTCCTGGAACAATAACCATTATTCCTATTTAAATTTTGCTAAATCAGTAGTTATTGAAGCCACTCCTGAACAAAATTTTATGCCAACTGCAGAGGATATTAAACCATTTATTCAAGATGCCACTTTAGTTGCTTTATGTTCGCCTCAAAATCCTACCGGTACTATTTTTAGTAAAGAAGGTTTGGAAGAAATTTGTGATTTAATATTAGCAGAAAATGCGCGTCGTGGACCAGATGAAAAACCTGTTTATTTAATGTACGATCAAATTTATTGGGCATTAACTTTTGGTACTAATAAACACTACAATCCAGTTGTATTAAGACCAGAAATGAAAGCTTATACCGTTTTTGTGGATGGTGTTTCTAAATCATTAGCTGCAACTGGTGTGAGAGTAGGGTGGGGCATGGGACCAAAATTAATTATTGATAAGATGAAAGCTATTTTAACTCATGTTGGAGCATGGGCTCCAAAAGCAGAGCAAATGGCAACAGCAAAATACTTAAGTAATTTACCAATGTATGATGCTTTTATTGAAGTGCAAAAATCAAAAGTCATCACTCGATTAAATGGCTTTTACAAAGGATTTCAGGATTTAAAAAATGAAGGGTATAAAGTTGATGCAATAACGCCTCAAGCTGCCATTTACTTAACTATAAAATTTGATTTACATGGAATGAAAAAGTCCGATGGAACGATTTTAGAAACGACTAAAGATATTACTAAATTTATATTGGATGAAGCAAAATTAGCCGTTGTTCCATTTTATGCTTTTGGAGCAGATGATAATTCTCCATGGTATCGGATGTCTGTTGGTACCTGTAAAGTTACAGATATAGATGATGTGATTTCTAATTTAAGAAATGCTTTAAAAAAATTAAGTTAATTTTTATATAGCATTACAATAATAGCCCATATTTATGATAAGGGATATTTATTTTTTTTATATATTTACTTAAACAAGTAGGCTATTTTAAAAAAGCCATGTTTACCAAAACACAAATACCAAAGATTAAACTGGCTAAACCATTTGACAAAAAAAACAATTTAAACATATGAAATAGCAATGTTTGCCGAAACACAAACAAAAATTATTAAACTGGCTAAACCATATGACTAATAAAAAACAATAATTTAAACATATGAAATACCATGTTTACCAAAACACAAACACAAATTATTAAACTGGCTAAACCATATGACTAATAAAAAACAATAATTTAAACATATGAAAAAACTATTATTTTACTTATTATTATCTACTGCAATTTCTCCTGATGTTTATGCTAATCCAGGAGATACAACTTGGGTTACAATTTATAATCTTCGTAAAATAACTCAATGGGGTAATTACGATACCTCTGCTGTTTTACCAACCGGTAAAACGTTTAGGAAAATTAAATTACATTATATTTTAGGAAGATATGCCTGTCCAAGCGGAACTCAATATTGCGGTTCATGGGATTATACAACGCAAGTATATGCAAAACCAGCTAATGCTGATACGGTTGAAATTGCACGAGTAATAACCCCTTATGCGAATGATTGGTTAACTGCTAATAGAAAACACGATTTCACAATTGATGTTACTGATTATGCTTCAATATTAAATGGTAATTTGGACTTTAGATATAAATATGATGGTTATTCTTGGGGATTTACTTTAACTTTAAAGCTAGAAATGATTGAGGGAATTCCACCAATGGAAGCCATTTCTGCCAAAAATATTTACGACGGTTACTATTCATATGGTAATACTTCTGCTCCTATCGAAAACTATTTAATTGCAAAACCTTTTCAATATAATTCTCCAGTAACTAAAGCGTTTGTAAAAAATACTATAAGTGGGCACGGTTCTGATGATAATGGTTGCGGGGAGTTTTGTAGCAAATACTATAATTTAAAAATTAATGGCGCCGCTATTTCACAAAAACAATTATGGAAAAGTGATTGTGGAAAAAATGATATTTCCCCGCAAACAGGTACATGGCTTTATGATAGAGCTAATTGGTGCCCCGGACAGATAGTGTATCCAATTAATCATGACATTTCATCAATAACTTTACCGGCATCTACCTTTTCTGTAGATGTTGATATGCAGCCATATACTTCTCCAACTCAATCAAATGCCGGTGGATATAATATTGTATCACAATTAATTACGTATGCTGCACCAAATTTTAGCACTGATGTTTCTATAGAAGATATTATTTCACCCACTATTGACCCTAATTATGCGCGTTCAAATAATGCTTGTAATAATCCTATAATTAAAATAAAAAATACAGGAACTAATCAAGTTACCGAAGTTGTCTTTAATTATAGTGTAACGGGAGGCGCTATAAGTACTCATACATGGACAGGGACTTTGAATTTTTTAGAAGAAGCAATTGTTGAATTAGGTTCAACTTTACAATTATATAACGGA
>CANHPI010000040.1 GCA_947462425.1 Bacteroidota bacterium | reverse complement strand
TTCCTTCTAGCAAGTGAGTACGATTTTTTAAGTTGTTTAGTCCTATGCCTTTGTTAAATAAAGTTTCGTTAGAACAGTTAAAAACCCCTATTCCATTATCAGTATAACGTATTTTTAGCGTATTTTGTTCTATGCCAATAGTTAAATCTATAAACGTGGCTTGGGCATGTTTTAAAGTATTTTGAAACAACTCTTGCAAAATTCTGAATACATTAATTTCAAAATTGCGTTCTAGAGTTAATTCCCAATTAGGTTCAGTATAATTTATTTCAATATTATTAAACTCCTTTATGCGAACTATATAATAAGTCAGCGATTTTATAAACCCATATTCAGTAAAAGTTTTTGGTATTAAATTATGGGCTATGCTGCGCAAATCGTTAATGGCATATTCCATTTGTGTTATTACCTCGGTGCGTATGTCTTTATCTATGTCATTAAGCCCTTGTGCATCTATTGAGTCTATTTGCATTTTTATAATTGATAGCGTTGGGCCTAGTTGGTCGTGTAAATCTCTTGCTATGCGCTCTTGTTCTTTTTCTTGCGCATCAAAAGCTATATTAAATATTTCTAACTGTTTTTGCCTTGCCCTTCGCTGCGAACGAATTACTACATAAACAAAAAAACCAGATAACAACAACATCATGCCCGATGTAACTATCATCATTATTAGTATATCTTTTTCTTGCTGCATATAAAAGCTTTTATGTAAAATATATTGGCTACCAAAGTCATTACCGAACTAAAAATAGTATAAAATAGAATGAGTGTTTTATTATTGGGATTGATAACATAATTAAACAATAACATAACTCCCGAAATAGAAAAAATATAAACCAATAATCCCGAACTTATATAAAACTGTGGCATTAATAGTATATTTTCAGTATCGCTTTGCTGTATTATTACCATGGCATTTACCAAGCAACAACATATACTAGCTATAATAAATAAGTTAATATTAAAAACCCTAATATCATTTACCAATGCCCATATAAGCACTGGCAATATTACCAAAAATGAGTAAAATATTTTTTTATTAAAATGGGTGTAAACAAGGTATAGACCATATGAAATTACTGACAACAGGTAAATATTCATCAATAGCATATTATTAATTTTTAGCATATAGCAAGTAGTTAAGGCTAATTGAATAATTAACGTACTGCCTAAAAAATAAAAAAAGGACTTGGTTGGGCCATTAAAATAAGCAAACATACGCAGCCCCACCCAAGTAGAGGCTACGTATGAAAGGTTTAATATGGTTTCAAAAAATATCAACTATTTAAATCATTTGCTTGTGAGCATTGTGCTGGGCAAGGTAAACCTAATTCCATAATTTCACCAGTGGTCATGTCATTACCATCTCCATCTACCCCTACTAATACCAAACATTGGGTATCATCTGCCTTTAAGCCATAATAAATACGCGTGCCCACGCATCCTGTTTGACCCAGCAGCGAAAGTAATGCTGTTTTTCCAAAATACTCTCCTTTAATGTACGGTGTTTCAGCCGAAAATTGATCGCGATAACGCTTAGTTAATGCTCCTGCATCTTTTAATGAAATTGAATGAATTTCGTCTCCTGTGTAACTCATATTTTATGTTTGTTAAAATGAGTTGCATTTTATATTTATTGAATATAAGGGTAAACAACAAAATAGGGTCAATTTTATATCATCCTAATAATCACATATTTAATCAAATATTTTATTTCGTTCATCTGGTACTAAATAACCAGATGTGGTTATTTAGTACCAGATGAAAAATCTGGTTATTTAGTATCATGTTTAGTAATTTTTAATTATTCATGTTTGTAACTCACCAAGCCAAGTATCATAAAAGTATTTTAAAATAATGATACCTATTGGCTATAAAACATAATCAAAAAATAAAAATAAAACAAAAACAAAAAACAACAACAAATGGAAAATCAGATTAATGCAGTAATTGACGAAGGGACTTTAACCCAAGTTAACGAATCAATTGGAATGATTAACAGTACACTGCCTTTTTTGGTAGAATTAACCAACGAACAGGTAAAGCGTATGAACAAAATGGAAGATGGCAGGGTAGAATTTGTGCGAAAAGCCCTGACCTTGGCTGAGGCTGATAGCAGATTAGCCCCTCAGTTTTTTTCAATGGCTGATGTAAACAAAGACATGGCTCTTTGTACAAACCTTGATTTAATTATTGTAAAAGTAAAAAAATTATTACGCCAATTGGAAGACACACGCATACTGGCAGGAAGTGAAGCATTAGGTGCTGCATTAGAAGTTTATAATACCGCCAAACGTGGTTCTAAAAAAGGGGTTGATGGCATGAAAGCAGCATACGATGAATTAAGCCCATTTTTTGATAAACAAGGTAACACTACGGCCAAAAAGCCTGTAAATACTAAATAGTTTAAAATAGCATATATGTAAAAACACTTTATGCAGCGTGTTTTTACATATATGCTCAGTATATTTTGGTTTATGTTCAGTATAAAAGGCTTTATGCTGAACATATTTACATATATGCTCAGTGTAAAAAACTTTATGAGGAATGTTTTTACATATATGCCTTGTATAAAAAGCTTTATGCCAAGTGTACTAACACATATGCTTTAACTAATTAAGTTTATGCCTATGCTAAAAACATCCTCATATAATTAAAAACAGAAGACATTAATTAACACCAACTGTATAACCTAAATAATAATAACTATACTAAGTTAACCTATACCTAAAAAAAGTACATGCGTAAATACTATATACACCATAGCAATAAACAAAATGGCCCTTATACTTACGAGGAGGTAAAGGAATTAGGTATTTATGCCCATACCTTAATTAGAATAGAAGACACAAACGATGAGTGCGAGGCACAGTTTTTAAAAGAATTTGAGTGCTTATTTAACCATAACCCATTGCTTACGGAAGTTAAAAGTAATATACCTAACATATTACCAAATAATAAACCAAGACCCAATACCAATATAGTAACCATTGATGATTCAATGCGTAAAAAAGCCAGAAAAATTATGTTCCCAATAGTGGCTATGGTAGCCATATTACTATTAGTGGCGCTCATAAGCGGCTACCAATACCAAAAGCGAGAAATCATACAAAAGCAAATAAACAAACAGCCTTAATAATACCCCGTCAGACGCTTAGTTAAGCACTAGCTAAGCCAAGTGTCAGACGGGTTAATTCAAATTAGCCCAAAGGAGTAATACCGAAAATCCAGTAAAGAGTAGGTAAAAGAAAAAATATGAATCAGTATTTAAACAAAAGTGGTAACTCACCAGTAACAAATTATCAAATTGGAAGCGACTATATCATAGTCAGATTCAAAGGTAACAAAGACTATAAATATAGTTATAATGGAAAAGCAGGAAAGGAGAAGGTTGATATTATGAAATCACTTGCTATTTCTGGGAGTGGATTGAGTGCTTTTATAACTAAAAATGCAAAAATGGATTATGATTAAACCAAAGTTGGTACCCTCACCAACTCTTTACAAATAATAATTTAACAAAAAGTAGTATAGCCGAAAATTCTTTAATAAGTGAGT
This sequence comes from Bacteroidota bacterium, assembly GCA_947462425.1. The sequence goes on along the minus strand of CANHPI010000040.1, from coordinate 9,170 downwards.
AAAAATTAAAACTCAAGTGGTCAATACAAACATAAAATAATGTATAAATGGATTTTATAACAATAGATTTTGAAACTGCTAATTCTCAACGAGACAGCCCTTGTGAAATTGGTTTGACCTTTGTAAAAGGTGGGCAAATTGTAGAAACTAAATCTTGGTTGATTAAACCACATTACGATGATTTTGACCATTTTAATATTTTAATACATGGTATTAGACCAGAACATGTTGCAGATAAACCAAAATTTAATGAATTATGGACTGAAATCAAGCCATTAATTGAAAATAAGTTTTTAATTGCACATAACGCAGGTTTTGATATGAGTGTTTTACGCAGAACACTTGAAGCATATAAACTTCCGTTTCCAACATTAACCTATACTTGTAGTTACATTTTTTCTAAAAAAGTTTGGCAAGGACTATCAGCTTACGACCTAAAAACGCTTTGTAAAGTAAACAATATTAATCTCAAACATCATAGAGCAGGTGCCGATAGCAAAGCAACAGCAGAACTAACTTTAAAAGCATTTGAAATTGTAGGTGTTTCAACAATTAACGATTTTCCTGAAAAACTTAAAACCACAATTGGACAACTTTATGAAGGTGGGTATAAACCATCAGAAACAAAAAGAGTTTATAAGACCAAGAATTTAACAAAAATTGTTGGCGATCCAACCAAGCATAATACAGAAAGTATTTTTTACGGTAGAACAGTTGTTTTTACTGGAGCATTATCATCAATGATTAGAACCGAGGCTCAGCAAAATATTGCCGATATAGGCGGAATCATTGCTAATGGCGTAACCAGTGAAACAGACTTTTTGATAGTTGGTCAGCAAGATTATAGAGTAGTTGGAGATGACGGAATGAGCAGTAAACAAGAAAAGGCAGTAAAACTTATTGAGAAAGGTTCCTTACTTGAGATTTTATCGGAATACGACTTTTTAAAAAATCTTTAGTTGCTCACAAAAAGGAGCAATACCAAAAATACTTAAAAGAGTAGGTGAAAAAATAAAATAGAAAATGACACTTATAGCAATACTGATCCCTTGGTTATCGTTTTTTTTAAGAGGAAAAATACTTTCGGGTATTTTATGTTTAATACTTCAAATTACATTGATAGGATGGCTTCCTGCTGCTATTTGGGCTGTAATATCGCGCAACAATGCCAAGCAGAACGAAAAGTTAAAAAAAATGGAGCAAAGAATAATTAATTTTAACAAAACTAATAGATAAAAACTTAATTCTTATTGCAGCTACACTCAAAGTTAAAATGCTAATATTAATTATCAAAACTACATTGAAGTAAAAGCAAAATTTGGTTTAAAAAATTAAAAATATAAATAACTTAAATATAATGGATAATTTAGGTGGAGAGGAGTATTTGTTAATTCTTGTGGCATTAATTATATTATTACTTGTGGCCTTTTTTTTAGGATATTTTATAGGCTTATCACAAGGTAGAAAAGAGAATTTAAAAAGGTAAGGAATAATGGAGAATAAAGGATTTGAAAAAGGTAAAGGCAAAGAACATTTAGATAAAAAATTTTTGGAAGAATTAAAACATAAAATTTGGTCAACAAAAGGAACACGATTTACAGCTGATGAAAGATTAAAAAAGCAATCAAAATTGTCAACTTTAAGTATAAGTTTTTTATCGGCTTATTTGATAATTTTTGGCCTAGTTTCGGTTTACAATCTTCTTGGGAAAATACAAATAGACCTAAACCTGTTTGCATTCAGCATAACAGCGCTTTCAATATTACTACTTGTTTTTTCGTTAGTTGAAAACAATCAAAACTACGTGATTAGAGCTAAAAGTTTTCATGATTGTGCTTTGGATTTGAGTGATTTATACAATGAACTCCAAAATTTTAAATCATATAAAGATAATACTAGTGATGAAGAAAAAATGAATTTTTGTGAAATGCTTCAATCAAAATATCAGCTAGTACTTAGGAAATACGAAAATCATGACCCAATAGATAATGCAAAATTTCGACTGAACCATCCTGACTATTACAATATAAAATGGCAAGAGTATTTAATAACACCAGTTGGATATTTTATTAAAACCAAACTAGTTTATTTAATAATAATTACCCTTCCTACAGTTTTGCTTTATTATTTAATGAAATAAGGAATTAAAATAAAAAAAAGTATATGGCAAAAGTAAAAAAATTTGAAACGGAAGCTGCATTAGTTTCAGACAATCCTGAAATTCAAAAACCTAGACTTACAAAACTTCTTATTAGGAACTATCGTAGTATTGGGTCGACACCTGTAGAAATTGACCTTAATGATATTGTTGTTTTAGTTGGAGCAAATAATGTTGGTAAGAGTTCGATATTAAAAGCATACGAATTAGCAATGTCGCAAGGTTCGGGGAAAGCTGACTTAAAACTTGAAGACTTTCCAAATAATGAAATAGATAATGACAATTTGCCTGAAATTGAATTGCATACAATAGTTTATGACAACAGCCCAGGTGAGAAATGGATACAAAGATTACCGAGTGGAGAAATGCTTGTAAAAGAAAGATGGATTTGGAACGGAGAAGGAAAACCAAAACGAGAAGGGTGGGATGTTGAAGCTGTTTCATGGAGTATGAATGTCCCATGGGGCGCACCAAATGTAGCAAACTCGAGAAGACCTGAGCCACATAGAGTTGACGCTTTTGCTTCACCCGAAGACCAAGCCAAAGCAATTAGAGATTTATTAATGCAAGCTCTAACTGAAAGAGTAAAAAACTTAAAAACAGAAGGTGAAGTTGAAGGACTGGAAGAAAATGATTACAAAAAACTACTTAATAAAGTTAAAGAACTTCAAAAGAAAATTGTTTTAGAAGCACAGGAACAAATTGATGCTGTAAATTTAGAACTAACCCAATCAATTGAAAAAGTGTTTCCAAATTATAAAATTGATTTTGATGCAAAACCCGAAGATGATTTAGACAAAACAATAAACCTGTTTAAAACTGATGGGCAACTATTAATGGGCCCAGAAGATGGTTTTCTAAGTACCGTTGATAGACAAGGTAGTGGGGTAAGAAGAACATTACTGTGGACAGCAATTAAGTTCATTTCGGAAAATAGTCAAAAGAATAAAGAGAGTTCAACTGTAAGACCCCATTTATTATTAATTGACGAACCCGAAATTTGTTTGCATCCAAACGCAATTCGTGAGGCTTGTAAAGTTTTATATGAATTGCCCAACACATCAAATTGGCAAGTAATGGTCACAACACATTCGCCAATTTTCATTGACTTTTCAAGAGATAATACAACTATAGTAAAAGTTGAGAAAATTGCGAATGGAGAAATAAAAGGCACAACTGTTTTCAGACCTGATAAGCTTATGCTTGCACCTGATGATAAAAGTAATTTAAAACTTCTAAACATTTGTGACCCTTATGTTGCAGAATTCTTCTTTGGAGGTAAAGTAATTGTTGTTGAAGGAGACACCGAATATACGGCTTTCAATTACATAAAAATGAAAAAGCAAGAAACTTACAAAGACTTACATATTATAAGAGCAAGAGGAAAGGCTACCATCGTGTCTTTAATAAAAATTCTAAATCATTTTGGCTCTAACTATGCTGTTCTTCACGACAGTGACATTCCAAGAATAACAACAAAAAAAGGAAAAGAAATGGCTAACCCTGCGTGGGGCAATAATTCAAATATATTAGCTGCAATCAATCTAAAACCAACAGGGACAACAACAAGACTTTTAGCATCTTTACCAAATTTTGAAGAAGCGTATTTTGGAGAAATCGCAGATGAAGAAAAGCCATATAATGCATTAAAAACTTTAGAAACAAGCGAAGAGAAATTTAATATTGTAGAGACTTTGCTAAAAGCACTTATCGACTATGCTTTACCATTACCAGCAAATTGTGCAGAGTGGACATCTATAGAAGATTTAAAAGAGAAATTAGAAATTGCAATAAGTAAAACAATTTAATCCAAAGGAGAAATACCGAAAATCCTAAAAAGAGTAGGTGGGAGAAAAAATAATTAAAAACATGAAAAAATCAATTACACTTCTTTTAATGCTTGTTGTATGTGGATTTACTTTTAGTAAATCGATAGACGAAACAACAGCAAAACTTGTCGGACAAAACTTCCTTACCAGAAAAACATCTTCTGCATTATTTAAAAATGGCGTTTCTCTTGAACTTTCGTACACTTCTGCTTCAAAAGTTAGCAATGCTTTAGCAACAATTAAAGCGACTAATTACTTTTATGTTTTTAATGTTTCAAATACTGATGGTTTTGTAATTGTATCAGCAGATGATAATACTGCTCCAATTTTAGGGTATTCAGACGAAATTGATTTTAACCCCAATAATATTCCAACTAACACTCAAAAATGGTTGGAATCATATAAAAATGAAATACGGTATATTGTTGAAAATAATATTGGACAAACAGCGGAATTAAAAAAGGATTGGTCAGAATTAATTAGTGGAAGTACTTCAAATAATTCATTAGGCAAAAAGGGAGCTGTTAGCCCATTGGTGCAAACTAAATGGAATCAGAGCCCCTACTATAACGACCTTTGTCCTTACGACAATACTGCAAATGACAGGACTGTAACTGGTTGTGTTGCAACTGCGATGGCTCAAATAATGAAGTTTTGGAATTACCCAGCTACAGGTAATGGATTTCATTCTTATAACCATGATAAGTATGGTACACTTTCTGCAAATTTTGCAAGCACAACCTATGATTGGACTTCAATGCCTAATAATGTATATAACACAAACAATGCTGTTGCAACTTTAATGTATCATTGTGGAGTTAGTGTTGATATGAATTATGACGTGGCAGCCAATGGAGGAAGTGGGGCATATGTTATTTCTTCAGGAAGCCCAATAACAAATTGCTCTGAATATGCTTTAAAAAATTATTTTGGTTATAAGGCATCTTTAAAAGGAGTTAAAAGAAGTGATTATTCAGAATCACAATGGATTGCATTATTAAAAATCGAATTAGATGCAGGAAGACCAATACTTCATGATGGTCATGGCACTCATGGGGGGCATTGTTTTGTTGCAGATGGTTATGACAACAATAATTACTTTCATTTTAATTGGGGTTGGGCAGGTAGTTCTGATGGGTACTTTAATGTCAATGCATTAAACCCAGGAAGCCTTGGAACAGGCGGAGGAACAGGTGGTTTTAATAGTAGTCAAGAAGTTGTGATTGGAATTGAACCTCCAAGTGGAGTGCAAACATTCAATTTAGACATCACAGTTGATGTAAATGCAAGCAGCAGCATTATAAATTATGGTGCGCCATTTTCAATCACAACTAATATTAAAAATAAAGGAACAAACACATTTAATGGTGATTATTGCGCAGCTGTTTTTGACCAAAGTGGTAAATTTGTTTCATATGTAGATTCAATAGTTGGAACATCATTACCTGGTGGATATTCTTATACGAACAATTTAGTTTTTAGTAGTGCTGGTAATTATTCTTTTATTCCTGGTTCGTATAATGTATATATTTATTACAGACCAACAGGTGGGAATTGGAAACAAATACATGCTTCGGGTTTGTTTACTTATGAACATGCTGCTATTTCATTTGTAAATGCAAATTCCATTGAAATGAAAAGTAGCCTAACTCCAAATCCAACCACATTTGTTCAAGGTCAATCTGCATCTGTTAATCTTAATTTGGTAAATAAAAGTTCACCAACATTCTATGGGCAATTTAAAGTGAATTTATATAATTTGGATGGAACTTTTGCTGAAACTATTGATTCAATGAACGAAATTAATGGACTGCCTTATAATTATTCTTATAGTTCACCATACTTAACATTTACAAATACAGTTTTAACATCAAAGCCAGGCACTTACCTTTTGGCAGTAATGTTTAAAGCAAATACTGCATCAAATTATATTCTTGTTGGTTCAACAAATTTTCAAAATCCAATAAAAATTGATGTACAATCTCCTCCCTACAGTCCAGATGTATTTGAACCTAATAATACACAAGCCACTTCATTTAACTTGCCTATATCATTTACAGGTAACACTGCAACAAAAACTACGATAGGTTCAAACATACACCTAGGCAACGATTATGATTATTATAAAATGGTTCTTCCCGCAGGATATAATTATTCTGTTTCAAGTAGAATTCACGATTCATATAATAGTGGAAATTCACAAACATATACTGTTGATGGAATATTGTCTTATTCAACTGATGGTACAACATGGTCAGATGCTTTTGATGATGTAATACCAAGCAATATTATAGTAAATGGTGGAGGAACAATTTACTTTTTAGTTTCACCTTATTTTACAGGAAGTACTGGAACTTATTTATTAGAGGCAAATATTACTAGAACTCCAATTTTAAGTACTGCAAAAGATATAACAGCATTTACTACAACAGGAATTGTTGGAGTTGCTACTATAAATAATGCAACTGTTAACTTAACGGTTAATTCATCCACAAATATTACATCACTTGCACCAATTATTTCTGTTTCTAATTTTGCAAGTATAAGTCCTGGTTCTGGGGTTTCACAAAATTTTACTAATCCAGTTACTTATACCGTAACAGCCCAAGATGCAAGTACAAAGCAATGGGTTGTTACAGTAACAAAACAAACAACTGGTATTAATAATTTATCTTTAAACGAATCAATAAAAATATATCCTAATCCTGCAAAAGATCAAATCAATATTGATTTAGATAATTTTATAGGTCAAATAAAAAGCATATCCTTATTTGATATTCAAGGAAAAGAAATATTGATAAAATATGACTCATCTGGAAATAAAATATTCTTAAATAATTTGAATGAAGGATTTTATATGTTACATATTGAAACAGATAATGGAACTATAACCAAAAAACTTATAATACAACAATGAAAAAACTTATAGCAATTTTAATTCTGTTGGCTGCATGTAAGGGGCAAAATAAAGTTTCATTCAAACCCGATTTTATTGCAGCACCTCCAACAATTGTTTATAAAACAAAATCAAACTATAATAATTTAGTTCCTGTTATTTTATCAGAAGACAAAAAAGATATTATTTCATATCCTCATCCCAAAGATGTAAAAGTTGGTGACGCATTAGCGTTACCAACTTTACTCAAAAATGGCTACTTGTTAGACAATAGAGGTATTGGAGTAGATGTTGCCTTTCTGAAAATTACATATGAAGAATACTCCAAACTTGAAAACGCTCCAACTTTAAAAGAATTATACGAACTTATAATTGACAAAGACCCTCTAGTAGAACTTTGTAATTGTGGGAATAGTAAAGTTTTTACCAATAAAATAAAGCAATTAAATAATGTTATTGGTGCAAAAAAACTACGGACAATTTGTAAGCCAATAAAATAATTGTCCAAGGTTGTCCGCACCAATCATTCATAAATTTAAAACACACAAAAAGGAGTAAAACCGAAAATCCTGTAAAGAGTAGGTGAGAGAACCATATGAAAAAATTTTTGATTGGAATTGCAGGGGTTATAATACTCTTGATAGTTATTGGCAAGTGTGGAAAAACAAAAGTGGAAAATGAAACACAACAGGAATTAAGTAACGAGAGTAAATTACGTAGGCAACAAATTATTGACTCTATTGATGCACTATACTCAATTGAAAAAGAAACTGAAAAAGCTGCAAGTAATTGGAATTATACTGAATCAGTAGATGAAATGGAAGGAACAAAATGGTTTTTTGCACAAACAGAATCAATCAATAAAATCAATTTTGAATTTCCTTATGAAGGAGGTTCATACGGAACATTAGGTATAAGGAAAAAAAATGGCAAAACAGACGTTTTCTTGAAAATTAGTAAAGGGCAATTTATGCCTAGTTATAGCGGTGATAAAAATTTAACAATTAAACTAGATGAAGGAAAATCATTTACGGCATCGTATTCCTCACCTACAGATGGTTCAAGTGATTTTATTTTTATTGAAGGGTCAAAGGTATTAGTAAATAAAATTAAAAGTTCAAAATCATTAAAATTAAAAGTAGACTTTTACCAACAGTCAGGTGAAATATTAAACTTTAAAACTGATGGATTAATATGGAAATAAACATGAAAACAACAATAACGATATGCTTATTAGCTATTGGAATAATGGCAAAAGCGCAACAAACACAACCTACTTATGTAATTATTCAAAAAGATGCAGCAAAGGCATTTATACAATCGTTAGCTGTACCAGGTTTAGGGCAAATGTATAACGAACAAGTAATGCTTGGGCTTTCGGTATTTGCGGTAGAAACTTCGTTTATTGGGCTTGGTGTAATTACTGCCAATAATCCCAAATTAACCGAAAGCACCTCTGTAACTTTATTTACCATTGCTGGTATTATTCATTTAGCACAATTAATTCATGCACCCATAGTAAGTAATCGCATTAACGAACGCAATAAAACAAAATCGAACTTTAATAAATGGACATTTGCCCCTACTCCCACAAATGTTTATTTGGCTTATAGGTTTTAAAGTGGTGAAAGAAATCGAAATATGATATAAGTATTAAGTAAAACAAAGGGCAGCATTTGTAATATTAATAATTCCATAAACTATTAATAATGTAAAAGAAAAAATTAAATGAATGAATTTGGAGGTAATTGGACTGAAAACAAAATAGAAATTCTAGTTGAGTACGCAAAAGCATACTTAAATATAATGAATACACATGCCAGTAAATACGATTGGAAATTACTTTACTTTGATGGTTTTGCAGGGTCAGGTTTTATTAAAAAAGGTAATAAAGAAGATCAAAGGTTAATTGTAGGTGGGGCAAAAAGAATTTTAGAAATTGAAGATCCAAGATCTTTTGATTTATTCTACTTTGTTGAAAAAGAAACTGATAATATAGAGTTACTTAAAACAAATACAAAAGATAAATTTCCTTCTAAAAAGATTCATATAGTAAATACAGATTGTAATGAAAAAATAGAATCAATGAGTAAATTTTTAGTTAGTGATAAGGGAAAAAAGTATAAAACTTTAGCTTATATCGATCCTTGTGGTATGCAACTAAATTGGAGTTCTTTGGAAGCTTTAGAAAAATTATCAGTCGATGTTTGGATTTTAGTTCCAACTGGAATGGGAGTTAATAGACTTCTAAAAAATAATAGTGAAATATCAGAAGCATGGCTTACCA
>CANHPI010000039.1 GCA_947462425.1 Bacteroidota bacterium | reverse complement strand
CCTGGAACAGCTTTTACTGAAAACATTGAACCAACTAACATAGCACCAGTATTGCCAGCACTTGCAAAACATTGTATTTCGTTTTCTTTTAATAACTTAAATCCAATAGAAATACTGCTTTGAGGTTTTTGTGCTAAAGCTTTAGTAGGGTGTTCTCCCATTTCAATAACATCAGAAGTATGAACAAATTCAAATTTGTTTTCAGCAACGCCTTTTTCTTTAAGATAGTTTTTTACTTTTTCACTATCTCCAATCAAAACTATAGTAACATCAGAGGGTAGGGAGTCTAAAGCCATAATGGCTCCATCTAAACAATTTTTTGGAGCAAAATCGCCCCCCATAATATCTAATCCAATCTTCATACTTAATGTTTTTTTTGTTTTATGTTTCCTAACAATTTAGAATTTTACTATACTGCGTTGGCACAAAAAAATCTTTAAAAATCAATCATCTAAGCAAATAAATTCTATTAAATAATGCAATTATAATAAGACAAAGTTATTAACGGTAATAGTTCAGTACTAATTAATCTGATTATCAATAGATTATTAGACAATTAATAATTGATTATGCACATTTTTAATTGTTTTTTTTGAGCCAAAAAATAAAAATTGATTGTACTTTTGGTGCATGAGTATTGCAGAAATAGAAAATGAAATTATTGAGGAGTTCGATTTATTTGGAGATGATTGGGAAGGCAAGTACGAGCACTTGATAGAATTGGGAAAATCGCTTCCTAAAATAGAGGAAAGTTTTAAAACAGAAGATAGAATTATTAAAGGCTGCCAAAGTAAAGTATGGTTACACTCTCAAAAAAAAGAGGGTGAAATAGTTTATACGGCAGATAGTGATGCAATAATTACAAAAGGAATGGTTGCGCTAATGATCAGAGTTTTATCTCATCAAAAGCCGAAGGATATCATATCGGCTAATTTGGATTTTATAAATAAAATTGGATTAACAGAGCATTTATCTCCAACCAGAGCCAATGGCTTGGTAAGTATGATTAAGCAAATGAAATTAGACGCCATGGCATTTAGCTAAATAACATTTGACTGCCGATATCCTTCTAGGCAATCTAATTAATAACAAAAGCATATTGAATGTACTAAAAAAAATATAATTAAAATAAATGAATAAAAAAGTTATCTGTTGGATTATTTTAATTGCACTTTCATTGGTTTGGGGTAGCTCGTTTATATTAATGAAACAAGGTTTAAGAGCCTTTAGCAGTGATGAAGTAGCAGGATTAAGAATAACGATAGCTTCAGCATTTATGTTACCATTTTTAATAAGACACTATAAGATAGATTTAAAAACAAACTTAAAAGGTTTACTTTTAATGGGTGTATTCGGAAACTTAATTCCTGCCTTTTTATTTACAAAAGCTGAAACCCAAATTAGTAGTAGTTTAACTGGCATGTTAAATGCTTTAACTCCTATGTTTACTATTTTAATCGGTATGATTGCTTTTAATCATAAGATCAATAAAAATCAAATTTTAGGTGTTTTAATTGGTCTTGTTGGCGCTATTGCTTTAGTTACGTTAGGTAATAATGGAAATGATCAGAGTAAAAATATCATGTATTGTTTGTTAGTTGCTGCTGCTACGTTGTGCTATGCCATTAGTGTTAATGGTATAAAAGCCTATTTAGGACATGTTAATTCCTTAACGGCTACTGTATGGTCGTTTACTTTAATTGGCCCTGTTGCAGCTATTTATATATTTGGGTTTACGGATGTTGTGATTCATGCTTCCAATCATCCGGAAGGGTTAAGAGCTCTTGGTTATATAAGTATATTGGCAATTGTAGGTTCAGCGCTTTCGGTAGTGGTTTATAATACTTTAATAAAGTTGTCGGGAACTGTTTTTGCAGCTAGTTGCACTTATTTAATTCCAGTTGTTGCTATCGGTTGGGGTTTATTTGATGGTGAAATCATTAATTTATTTCAAATGTTGGCTGTTATTGTTATTATTGCTGGTATTTGGATGATTAATTCTACTGCTAAAGTCGCACCTGAAAAATAGGTAAGTTTTTGATAATTAGTAAATTAATTAGTTGTAATCGTTAAAAAGTGATTAATTACGCAAAATTTACTAGCACTCATACCAAATAAGTCCTCAAAATCTTTGGCAAATAGAAAAAACCATTTATCTTTGCCGTCCTTAAAAAAATTATTAACAATTAAAATTAACACACATGTATGCAATTGTAGAAATAGCAGGGCAACAATTTAAAGTGGAACGAGGCAATAAAGTCTACGTTCACCGCCTAGATGCTAACGAAGGTGCAAATGTAGAGTTTGACAAAGTTTTCTTAATTGAAAATGATGGAAAAATCTCTATCGGAAGCCCAACTGTTGATGGCGCAAAAGTTGCTGCCACAGTTATTGAACACTTAAAAGGCGATAAAGTTATCGTATTTAAGAAAAAACGTCGTAAAGGTTACCAAAAATGGAATAACCACCGTCAATACTTAACTCAAATTTTAATTCAAGGAATCCTGACTAAAGGTGAAACTGTAAAAGAAGAGTTAACAGCTGAAAAAGCAGTACGTAAAACTTTATCTCCTAGCCAAAGAAATCCTAAGGTTAGAACTGAAGTAGTTGCTGAAAAAGTAGCTCCGGTTAAAAAAGCAGCAGCTAAAAAAGCGCCTGCAAAAAAAGCAGTTAAAAAAACTGAAGAGTAAAAACAAGTTTAAGTTGTAAGTGTTTAGTTTTAAATAAAACACAGTACTTAAAACTCATAACTAAAAATTAAAAACTAAAGAAAATGGCACATAAAAAAGGAGCGGGCTCCACAAACAATGGTCGCGAATCACATAGCAAACGTTTAGGCGTTAAAATATTTGGCGGTCAAGCTTGTATTTCTGGTAACATTATTGTTCGCCAACGTGGTACAAAACATAACCCAGGTTTAAATGTTGGTATTGGAAAAGATCATACATTATATGCTTTAATTGACGGAAAAGTTGTTTTTAAAAAGAAAGCAGATGATCGATCGTACGTTTCAGTTGTTCCTGTAGAGGCATAACAAGAAACCTATTTTTAGAACTTGAAGCCCTTCCGCCAGCTGGCGGATCGGCTTTTTGTGTTTTAGTGAAGTCTTTTAATTTATTTATAGAACGCTGATAACGCAGATTTTTTTATGATTAGTTAAGATTTCTTAGATTAGTTTTAAATTTTGTAATGCCAACACATAATAGGATTTTAGAAAATTAACGATGAGTTGAGATAATTAAAAATCACAAAACACAAAAATCATTTTTTATCATAATTATCAGTGTCATCTGCGTTCCATATTTAAAATAATATTTTTTATTAATACATTACAAAGATTAAATTTACTCTTTCAAATAAAATACCATGTTACAACTTAGTTATATTCAAGATAATAAAGAAGACGTTTTAAAGCGTTTGGCCATTAAAAATTTTAAAGATGCTGAAAGTATTATCAACTCGGTTATTGAATTAGATAATAACAGAAAAGCAGCTCAACGCCAAGCTGATGATACTAAAGCGGAAGCTAATGGTTTAGCCAAGCAGATAGGTGAATTGATGAAATCCGGCAAGAAAGATGAGGCAGAGGTTTTAAAAGCAAAAACAGCTGAACTGAAATTGAATGAAAAGCAATTCGATGAAACTTTAAAAAACATTGAAGCTGAAATTTATAAATTGTTAGTAACGGTTCCCAACCTACCTAACTTAACAGTGCCGGTTGGAAAAACACCTGAAGATAACGAAGTTGTAAACGAACACGGAACTATTCCTAAGCTACATGCTGGAGCAACTCCTCATTGGGAGTTAACTACTAAATACGATTTAATTGATTTTGAATTGGGCGTAAAATTAACAGGAGCAGGTTTCCCGGTATACAAAGGAAAAGGAGCAAAATTGCAACGCGCATTGATTAATTATTTTTTAGATAAAGCTACTGCTGCAGGTTATAACGAAGTGCAGGTTCCTATTTTAGTAAACGCAGATAGTGGATACGGAACAGGGCAGTTACCTGATAAAGAAGGACAGATGTATCATTGCCAAGTCGATGATTTATATTTAATACCAACCGCTGAGGTTCCTATCACTAATATGTATCGAGAGGTAATTTTAAAAGAAAGTGATTTACCAATTAAAAATTGTGGTTATACACCTTGTTTTAGAAGAGAAGCAGGAAGCTACGGAAAAGATGTACGTGGTTTAAATCGTTTACACCAATTTGATAAAGTAGAAATTGTACAAATTGTAGCTCCTGAAAATTCATATAAAACATTGGAAATGATGAGAGAGTTTGTTTGTAGTTTACTACAGGAGTTAGAATTGCCATACCGTACATTAAAATTGTGTGGTGGCGATATGAGTTTTGGTTCTGCGTTAACGTATGATTTAGAAGTATGGAGCACAGCACAAGCACGTTGGTTAGAAGTAAGTTCTGTTTCTAATTTCGAAACGTTTCAAACTAACCGATTAAAATGCCGTTACAAAGATGCAAATGGTAAAACACAATTAGCACACAGTTTAAATGGTAGCGCTTTAGCATTACCGCGTATCGTGGCTTCTTTATTAGAAAATAATCAAACAGAAGATGGTATTAAAATGCCTAAAGTATTAGTGCCTTATACAGGCTTTGATAGGATTAGTTAAAATGATTTAGCATTTTCAATTTGCATTAGCCATTTTTCAACTATGTTTATTAAATCAATAAAATAATTATTAGGTTGAAAATGCGAATTTAGATTTTGATAAAATATCGTTACTTAAATTACTTAATAATATATTTGTTTAATGGGTAGCATTATATTATCTATGAAAATGAGTATTGTGGGATTTTTGTTAACCTAGTTTTATTAAAACATTTTGGTAAAATCAACAGTAAATGAACCCAACTCTCAATAGATATTTTATAATCAATAAACCCTACAAAATGGTTTCGCAATTTGTTAGTCCCGATAAGGTTAATTTGTTGGGTGATATTGATTTTGATTGGCCAGAAGGCACCCATGCTATTGGCAGATTAGACAATAATTCAGAAGGATTATTAATATTAACAACCAACAAGCGCGTTACTAAATTATTATTTGAGAGTGAAACTCCTCATAAACGTACATATTTAGTTCATGTTGAAAAAGTGGTTAGCGCGGAACGTTTGCATCAATTACAAACCGGAATTACTATTAGAGTAAAAGGTGGCGGATATTATACTACATCGCCCTGTGAAGTAGAGATAGTTCAAAAACCAATCAATTTACCAAAACGTTTACATGAATTTAGGGAGGACTTACCGCATTCGTGGTTAACTATTACTTTAACAGAGGGTAAATATCATCAAATTCGCAAAATGGTTTCCTCTGTTTATCACCACTGTAAACGTTTAATTAGAGTGTCTATAGAAGATTTACAATTAGGAGATTTACAACCTGGTTGTGTGAGAGAAATTGAAGAAGAGGATTTTTTTAGAATGTTAAAAATTGATAATTGGCGAACGGAACTAACAGAAGAGATCTAATTTATTTTCTGTAATTCTAATTTCTTTTTGCAGTTTCAAAATGTTGTTTTATTTCTTTTTCAAGAACTTATTTGAAGCGGCAATAATTTTATTTGCTTCCTCATCTGTTAATTGCATTCCAAATTTTATAACTTGTGATTGACATGAAAATTCAATTCTTTCACCACCTTTTACCCAAAAAGTTTGGCTAAAAGTATCAGCAATGCTACCATTAGTTAATTCGATAAGTTTAAGGTCAGAAATCAAATTTAAGTCGAATTCTTTTACTTTTCCTCTTCCATTAATATCTTGCTGATATAATAATGTGCCGTTTTTTATCCAAAGTTTTTCTTTTCCAAAACGTTTCCACATATACACTCTGATAATTTTAAACTCAAAATAAGCCCAAAATGCTAGCCAAACAATTAACATGAGTTTAGCTTTTTCTTGTGTTAAGGTAAAATAATTAGCCATTACAATAACACCACTTACGCTCCATGCTAATAGCCATAAAAACATCAGGTTAGTTTTTTTCTTGTCATCGGTTGGTAAAATAACCAAACTAAAAACCTGATCTTTAACTAAAATAGAACTACGTTTACTAATTGCCTGAATATTTTCCATAGAAGAGGTTAGTTATAGCTTAACTAAATATTTGCCTTCCATAATTGGAATTACAGGGCATTGGTTTGGAGTTAAACAATACTTAATATCTCTTTCTAAATCTAATTTAGCCAAACGATTTCGATGAGATGAGTTTGCTAAAAAACCATGCAAATCATCTTTGGCGAAATTGTAAAGGTGTTTAGATGCTATAGCAGAATCGCAGGTAATAATGCAATCTGAATTAGATGACAATTTACTTACTACTGCTCCTGCAAAAATAGTATCCTCTAAGTTAAATTTATTTTTCCAGCCTGCACAAACTAAAACAACATCTTTTTTTTGAGATAATAAATAGTCGCATAATACATCTAAATTTAAAAAACTTCCTATCAAAATTTTTGATGCCTTGCGACTTGCCTCAATTGCTTGGGTGCCGTTAGTAGTTGAAATAGCAATTGTTTTTCCTTTTACCTTATTGTTCATATAACCAAAAGGGCTATTACCTAATTCAAATCCTTCAATTATTTCTCCATCACGTTCAGCTGCTGCTAAATAGCCATTGGTTTGATATTCTTTTGCTTCTGCAACGGTTGCAACCGGAATCATTTTACTAACTCCATTATAAAATGCGGTAACTATAGCTGAGGTTGCCCTAAAAACATCTATCACTATTACTATAGCATCATCCTTATGGAAAAGAGGGTAGGCTTGTGGAGTATAACAAACTTCTATGTTCATGCTTTTTATTTTATAGTCTGATCTGAGTCGAATACTTTTAACCTTGCACTTCGACTCCGCTCTGTGCGACAGTTTTTAAATTATTTTTTCAAAAAAGGAATTTTACAAACTTTAGCCTTGATTGCTTTATCTCTGATTAAAATAAAAATTTCTGTATCAGCTTTAGCAAAGTCTTTATTCACGTAACCCATACCTAAAGCTTTATTTAAAGTTGGAGATTGAGTTCCTGAAGTTACTTTTCCAATTATAGTTCCGTTAGCATCAGCAATTTGATAATCGTGGCGAGGAATTCCTCTGTCTATCATTTCAAAGCCAACTAATTTTTTGGTTACACCTTCTGTTTTTTGTTTTTCAATGGCAGCACGATTTGTAAAATCTTTTGTAAATTTTGTAATCCATCCTAAACCTGCTTCAATTGGTGATGTTGTATCATCAATATCATTACCGTATAAACAGAAGCCCATTTCTAAGCGTAAGGTATCGCGAGCACCTAATCCAATTGGTTTAATGCCAAATTCTGCACCAGCAGCAAAAATTGAATCCCACATTTTTTCAGCGTATTCGTTTTCAAAATAAATTTCAAAACCACCAGCACCTGTATAACCAGTATTAGAAATCACAACATTATCAACACCATTAAATTTTCCTTTCGCAAAAGAGTAGTACGGAATGTCTGCTAATTTAACATCAGTTAATTTTTGTAAAGTATCTAACGCTTTAGGGCCTTGTATTGCTAGTAAAGATGTTTTTTCGGAAATGTTATGCATCTCTACATTAGCAGTATTATGTTTACTAATCCAGTTCCAATCTTTATCAATATTTGATGCATTAACAACTAACATGTATGATTTTTCGTCAATACGGTAAACAATTAAATCATCAACAATACCGCCATCGTTATTTGGTAAACACGAATACTGCGCTTTGCCGTCTGTTAATACAGAAGCATCATTGCTGGTCACTCTTTGAATTAAATCTAAAGCATGCTCGCCTTTTAAAATAAATTCCCCCATGTGGCTAACATCAAAAACACCAACAGCGTTTCTTACAGTTGCATGCTCATCATTTAATCCGCTGTAAGAAACAGGCATATTATATCCTGCAAATGGAACCATTTTAGCTCCTAAAGAAATGTGTTTTTGAGATAGTGCTGTGTTTTTCATAGTGTTTGTTAATTGATTTGTAATGAATGAAATGAATATGTTGTATTATCATCTAAAATATACATCCTTATTTTTGATTTATGTGAGAAATGATTTTAGCCTTAGATAACATTTTAGAGATTCTTACTAAACGAATAAAATCCTTATATCGTTTTACATCTATTTCGTTAAGTATTATATCTTTTTTTGCTTCGGAATACATGTATCAAATTTACGATTTTATAAGAGAATTCAAAACCTCTAAATAGTAGTGCTGATTAGCATTTACCGAATAGTTTTTAAGTATTGTCGCTCTCCCGGCATCTCCTATTTGTTGGCGTAATTCTGAGCTTTCAATAAGTTTAGATAGGCAATCTTCCCATTCTTGCTCAGTTGTAGCTAAAAAACCATTAATACCATGTTGAATAATTTCTTTATTAACCCCAACCGGCGACATAACCGTTGCTACTCCGCAAGCCATATAGGATAATCCTTTTAGCCCACATTTCCCCTGAGCCCATGTATCATCAGGTAACGTCATGATTCCAATGTCAAAACAATTTAAATCGACAACTTCAGTTGCTGAACTCCATGATTTACTAATAACCTTTATTTCGGAGTTCGTGTATGAGGCTTGTCCTATAACATGAATTTCTAGTTTATCGGGGTACTTGGACAGTAGTGTTTTTAAAAAAGGGATTGAACTTTCAAAATGCTTAATAGTACTGATACTTCCACTCCAACCAATAACTATTTTTTTTTCAGACAGAAGGGTGTCTAAGTTTCTTAATTCCGGAATGGGTTTATGAAAATCAGTGTCAATTGTAGTTGGGATAATAACTACATTTTTATTGAACTGTTTAGCGTAATTTGCTAAATAAGGGTTTCCAGCAATAACTTTATGAGCATTGGTAATATTGATTTTTGTTTTGCCAGGATTTTTTAAAAATTCAAATTTTTTATTTTCTGGCGATGTATCTAATAACCAAATACTATCATCAAAATCAAAAATAACTTTGTTCCGTTTATAAAATTGTTTTTCAAAAAATGAAGAGCCCAACATTAAAGCCTCTCTTTGAATAAAAATAATATCAAATTGTTTGGCTCGCCTTAAATCATTTAGTCTGATAAAAATGGATTTAAAAAGAATAAATGCTTTTTTAATATAATTTCCCGGATGATAAAAAATGGCGTCATCTTTTTCTGAAATGATTTCCGATAACTGCCATTCAAAACCATTGGTTTTAAAAAAATCCAAATATTGTTCAAAACGATATCTTTGGCTTGGAGAGCGGTTTAAACGGTGGGCTGCTAAGATCAGAATTTTAGACATGTGTTTTTTTAATCAACAAATCTTTAATTATAAATTGTTACTATTTTAACTCAATAATTTTCACATACAACTCATTTTCAGTATTTTTATATGTCATACTGTATGATAGTAATCATTCTTTAAAATTAAAACCATAGGTATAATTTTAATAGAATTGAAAAATTTTAGGCTAGTAAATATAACAAAAAAGCCACCCGTTTTTACAGGCAGCTTTATTAATAAATGTACTAAATTGCTTTAGAAATTATTATTTATGCGTTTTTTCGCTAGATACAGTTAATTTTTTACGACCTTTAGATCTGCGCGAAGCTAAAACTCTACGGCCATTTGCAGAAGCCATACGCTCACGAAATCCGTGTTTATTTCTTCTTTTACGCTGCGATGGTTGGAAAGTACGTTTCATGGTATTAAGTATTTAAATGTTATAAGTTTTTCAAAATTGGACTGCAAATATAATGGATTTTTATTATGTGACAAATTTTTTACGAATTTTAACGCTTAAATAGCTATTATTTTAAATTATAGCCGCCTTAAAACTGTACATTTGCAACCTAAATTTCAGCAAAATGGCAAAAGCTAACGGTGGTAAACATAAATCAAAAGACGATATTCCTAAAGCAAAACTTTCTAAAGCAAATTTTAAAAAGTCATTTCGTTTATTCAACTATTTAGGCAAAAGTAAGTGGTTATTTAGTTTAGGAATGTGTTTTATTGCTGGCACAGCTGCTGTTGGACTATATTTTCCTGTGGCTGCTGGTAAAATGTTTGGGTATTTAGGTAATACTGGAATGAATACATCTGCTTTTAGAAACATGGTATCTGGTACCGGAATTGAACTTTTAATTTTATTAGTAATTCAGGGAGTTGTTTCATTTGGAAGAGTTTATACATTTTCAATTGTTACAGAAAATATTTTAAGAGGCTTAAGAACGGATACATTTAACAAGTTGGTACAAATGCCAATGAGTTTTTTCTCTAAAAATCAGGTAGCGGATTTAAGTAGCCGAGTTGCAACCGATATTAATGTTATTTCAGAAGCATTTACTGTAAGTATAGCCGAAGTTATAAGGCAAACGATTGTTGGTATTGGCGGACTGTGTTTATTGGTTTATTTTACATCATGGGACGTAGCCAAATGGTTTATTGTTATTATTCCTCCAATTACCGTTGTAGCTATTTTATACGGAAGAAAAATACGTGGCTATTCAAAAGCATTGCAAGATAAAATTGCCGAATCTAGTATTATTGTATCAGAGGCTTTAACAGGGATAACAAGTGTAAAAGCATTTACTAATGAACACCTTGAGATTAATAAATACGATAAAGTAACTAATGAAATTAAAAAATTTGGAATAAAATATGGTGTGATGAGGGGGGCATTTTTTGCATTTATCATCATGTGTGTATTTGGCGCTATCTTTTTTATTTTGTATAAAATGTTGCTATTAATTAATACTGGCGAATTAACAACTGAAAACTTTGGCAAGTTTATGATGCTGTCTTTGTTTGTGGCTGGTTCCTTAGGCGGTTTACCCGAACAGTTAGCATCTATACAACGTGCTTTAGGTGCAACAGACAGAGTATTTGAAATTATTGATGATAGAAATGAAGAAATTAATTTAGCACACCGAAACAACTTAAATTTAACAAGAGTAAAAGGTGATTTAGAATTTAAAAATATTCAATTTACATATCCAACACGTCCCGATTTTGTTGTATTAAAAGATATTTCGTTTAGTGCAAAAGCCGGAGAAACTATTGCTTTAGTTGGCAGCAGCGGAAGCGGTAAATCAACCTTAGCTTCTTTAACCTTGCGCTTTTATGAGCCTAATGGAGGAGAGTATACTATTGACGGAAAAAAATCAACAGATTATGAGTTAACCGAATTGAGAGATCAAATGGCAATTGTACCTCAGGATGTTTTGTTATTTGGTGGCACCATCAGAGATAATATTTTATACGGCAAACCAAACGCCACAGAAGCAGAAGTGATTGAGGCTGCTAAACAAGCTAATGCTTACGATTTTATTATGAGTTTCCCCGATAAGTTTGAAACTTTAGTAGGAGATAGAGGTATTCAATTGTCTGGCGGACAACGTCAACGTGTTGCAATAGCAAGAGCTGTTTTGAAAAATCCTTCGATTTTAATTTTGGATGAAGCAACCAGTAGTTTAGATAGCGAAAGCGAACGCTTAGTTCAAGAAGCGTTAGATAAATTAATGGTAGGCAGAACCTCAATCGTTATTGCACATCGTTTATCAACCATTCGTAATGCCGATAAAATAATTGTCTTACAAAAAGGTGAAGTTATAGAATCAGGAACGCATCAGGAGTTGATGACAAACGATTCTGGTTTATATCAGAAACTTAGTAAGTTGCAATTTGAGTTGAATTAATTTTTTGAAAATCGAATATTTGTTCAATAGCGATTTATTAATTTAGAATATGGAGATTGAATCGAAAAAATATGCAAATCGTATACAAGATCAAAACGACATTATATTACTTTTTAAACTTATAAAAAATGGCAACTAAACCAAAATTGGAAAATGCCAATATCGGTTTTCACTATAAGATTACAGATGAGCAAATAGCAGCTCATCAGAAAAAAGTGTAGAAGAATTTTTAATGTGGATTGAAGAAACCAGTAAATTTATTTATGAGATTCAAACTCCCGAAGAAAGATTAAGAACTAAGCTAGCTAAGCAGTTTAATAATGATGTAGTTTAGTTAATTTTGCCCTTGTTGTTGATAACACCAAAAGTGGCTAAAAATAACTTACCTCAAATAAAAACTGCGTGAAGGATAGAACCTAAATCCTTTTAAAGCCAAGCGTTAGCGAAGGTAATAAAAGATTGAAGTGATAGCCTGACCCGAGCCGCCAGCTGGCGGAGTGGGACTCGCCCAAATAATTGGGATAATTTTTTTCACAAACTACTGATAGATTTTTTCGCCCATGTTACTGTTATTAAAACAAGGTTTTTAAAACAAATAACCCTGCTTTAAATTTAAATTCTAGCAGGGTTATTTTTAATTACAAAGTTCCTCTTAATGCTTGCTCTCTTTCTATAGATTCAAACAACGCCTTAAAGTTACCTGCCCCAAAACCTTTTGCTCCCATACGCTGAATTACTTCATAAAACAACGTAGGTCTATCTTCAACAGGCTTAGTAAAAATTTGTAATAAGTAACCTTCTTCATCTGCATCCACTAAAATAGATAATCTTTGCAGTTCTTTAATATCTTCTTTCATAATATCCATGTGTACACCTAATCTTCTTGGAATATCATCATAATAGGCTTGAGGTGGTGGTGGTAAAAATTCAACACCACGCGCTTTTAAATCAGCAACCGTTTTAATAATATCATCGGTTGCTAAAGCTAAATGCTGCACACCTGCACCTTCATAAAAATCAATATATTCTTCAAT
>CANHPI010000038.1 GCA_947462425.1 Bacteroidota bacterium | reverse complement strand
GTCATGCTGAACTTGATTCAGCATCTCACAATCGCACTAACGTATTAGATTCCGAGTCAAGCTCGGAATGACTTCACGGATAAATTAATAGTCTTCCTTAATGTTTTTAAATACAATGGTTTTTAATTTATTTGTTTTTAAAAAACCTCTAATTAAATCATCCGCATCTGGATAAAACGTTGCTTTATTGACGAGTGCTCGGCATTCTTCTAACGAACTAAAGGTGTCGGTTCTGTCAATATATCCATAACCAACATAATGTCCGTTCTCAACTAAAATAATGGAGCGTTCCTCGGGTGTTTTACCATGATCAATTAATGCAAAGTGTTCATTTTTAAAAATAATACTATCCATAATTTCTTTAGCGCGTTTATTATAAATTGTAATTTCCTCTTCACCTGCACAAATACCATTACATTTTTTTATCTGATGATTAAAACAAATTGCTTCATCACTCGTTAAATGACAGTATCTTAAGCATAGCGCATATTCATCAATCCAATTTTCTATTCGTTCGCGAGCTGTTGCATAATTAGCAAACGATACTAATGTATTAACCGTATTTTCATACTCCACAATTTTAAAATTAATAATGCCATTATCGTCCATAAACCAATCAATGCAGTGTGTAAATACATCTGCTTTGCGCATCCGATTATAGTGTGGCTTATGGCTTTTTATTTCTTGAGCCTCGTGCAATAAAGCTACGAGTTCACTTCCCGTTTTTACAAAATCAACATTATATAAATCATTCAGCATTTTTTTTCCTTTACTTTCTTTGCTATTAAAATGACTCATGGCGCGGTTATACATATTTACACTTTTACCAATGTAAATTATTTGTTGCTCCTTATTTAAAAAGTAATAAACCCCACAAGCCTCGGGTAACTTATTTAATATATAGTGCTTTATTTAATCAATGCGGCGCGTCATTAAATCCTCAACACCCTGATTTTTAAATTGTGGATGCATACTTTTTAATTCCAACAACCTATCAAATAATTGTATTGTAGCATCAACATCGCCCTCTGCCCTATGCCTGTTTTGCACATCAATACCAATAGAATCGCACAACTTACCTAAACTGTAAGACAATTTACCTGGCATTAATTTTCGGCTTAACCGCACGGTGCATAATGTTTCGCGTTTGTATTTATAACCTAAACCGGCAAATTCATCTTTTATAAAACCATAATCAAATGCCACATTGTGAGCCACAAATATTTTGCCTTCCGTCATATCAATAATTGTTTTTGCAATTTCATGAAACTTTGGAGCTTTGGCAACCATTTCGTTTGTAATACCAGAAAGACTTATAAAGTAAGGGCTAATATAACATTCAGGATTTATGAGTGTGGTAAATTTTTCAACTACCCTTAAGCCATCATGAATGGCAATGCAAATTTCTGTAATTCGTCCTCTTCGGTACTCGTATTTTCCCCCGCAGGTTTCTATATCTATAATTGCAAACATGCTTATAAAAATAACTCAAACAAGCATTGGTTTGTGCTATAAATTGTAGCATTTTTTGGTTGCAAATTACAATTTAAATCTTTTGGGCGTTTCCGCCAGCTGGCGGACGGGCTTTACGCTGCAATCTTTTTATTCGTGCCTCGTAAAAAGTATTTTCGCTGCAATCCCTAACGCGGAGTATTATTTGAACTTGATGATGATTTTCCTGAACTTTAAACTCATTACTTATAATTCAACAATGGTGAAGTAATCATTAACCAAACTAATATGTATTATCAGCGTTCTATTATTTTTTCGCAACTCTAGGCGTATTTAGTAACAGTTATTTTTCACATCGGTTAATGGAACGCTGATGAAACGGATATTTAAGATATTAAGAAGAAATCACTTTTAATCCTATTAAATCTGTGTTATATGCATTCTATTCTTTTTAATAGTCAACAAATAAAATCACTTTTAATCATACTAAATCAAAATATGTTTCATCCAATATTTCTTTCCGTAGCCACAAAATATCTCCTCCCCCATTTTTATATTTCGAGTAGCAATAATGCAAACGTTATCATCTTCATCTAACGAAATTTTGGCACAGTTTTTAAATTTTGATTTAGAAAAACCTTTAGCATCATTAGCATATTTAGCAAAACATTTTACGTGCATCGAATCCATAATACGGCCATCAAGCATATTAATAAAGTAGTTATCGTTTCCTTGCTTTACTCTTAATTTCGCTTGTAACTCCGTTAATATTTCTCCTTTAAACAATGATATAACTTCATCCTTATAAATGGAAATTGCTGTAAACAAACCATTACCAGAATTTGGTAATTGTGACAAGGCTGTATAAAGATAATCGGATTCGGAAGCTTCAATGGTATTAGCATTATCTTTTAAGTTTTTCAAAGTGATTTTAGTTTATAGAATGAAATAGGAATTATGTTGCAAAACTTAATTGTGAAAATCATTATACTACTAACACAACCAAATTGAAAGATAGTAAAATAATAATCAGTATATCAATTATAAATAAAATTCTAAAATTCGCCTAGGTTCTGTAAACTGGTATCTCATTAAATTCCTCAGCTAGTTTTTCATCTAATAAAAAATCTTTTACAGACATCAATAGCGCTTTATTTGAAGTAAATAACTCACGATTAAAATTAATAGCAGTTGTAATATCTAAATTGTTAATTAAAACTTTTTGTGTATTAGTATAAAAATTATTAAGTGATGAACTGTAATTATGTTCAATGTCGATAAAAAGCTTTTTAAGCAGTTCATAACTAACCCTATGATTGTCTTTTAAAAACACATTTAATTCAGTGTACAATTTTTCAATTTCCTTTTTATGATCTAAGAAAAAATCAAACTTAATATCTTTTGAAGAATTTTGAAGGTTGGAGATATTAGTTCCAATGTCTTTAATACTTTTAACAGAATACATAGCGCTTCGAACAGAAGAAATCAACCGATTAATTTTTGCACTATTTGTTCCTTGCAGTTTTAATCTGATATCAAGATATGATACGTGTATTTCGCCTTGAAGTTTTTTCAAAAATTCATATTTTTCTTCTGATGATTTTGAAAAATAATTTTGTTTCAGATTACTATTTTTAAAATTTGAAATGTCTTCAAATAATGTTGTGTCAATTTTAAACAAAGCTAAATTAAAAAGCATACAATTATTTATAAAATAAGCTGTTTCTTTCTGAAAAAGGTTTAATGCTGTTTCGGGGTCATTATTACTTGCTTGACCAATAAAAGCGGTAATTGAACTATCAGTATCTTTAATTAATTTTTCAAGTAATAACACAAAGTAATCTAAAAAAGGAAGAAAAATAATAATAGAAAATAAATTAATAATACTTGAAAATGCCACTAAAACAATAAGAGGATCAGTAATATTTAAAATATTGGTAATTAAAAAAATAATTGATTTTAAAAATATAAAAGAAACACAAGTTAAGAAAATATTAAAAATTAAGTTTCCAAATACAATTCTTTTTTTGGAAGTATTACTTCCTAATGCCCCCAGTACCATTTTAATAGTTGTTCCTGTTTCTGAACCTAAAATAACTAATGCTGCCGAAAAAACATGAATAACATTTGCATTGAGTGCCGCTAGAGTAAGCGCCATTGTTACAGAACTTGATTGAACTAATAATGTAATAAAAAAACCAATAAAGAGAAAAAAAACAGAAGGCATATTAAGATATTTCGAAAAATCAAATAATTTAACTTGCTCTTCTACCGCTATTTTCATAAAAGAAAGTGCAATAAATAATAAACCAAATCCTAAAAGTAAATATGAAATATTTTTAATTGTTACTCGCTTACTATAAATAATAAGTAATAATCCTCCTAAACATACCGCAGGATAGGCAATGATTTCTATATTAAATTTAAAGCCTATTGTAGCAACAAACCAATTACCAAAAGTAGAGCCTAGATTAGCACCTAAAATAATAGCTAAGGCATTTTTCATTGTAAATACACCTGCACCAACAAATGCTAATACCAATAAGGATACCATTGAACTACTCTGAAGAACTCCTGTAACTAGTGCACCACCAGAAACCGCTCCAACTCTATTTTTTGTAATACGTTGAAGAAATAGTTTAAAATTCCGTCCTGAAAGATTTTTTAAAGATTCTTCTAACAAATACATAGCAAAAAGAAATAACCCAATTCCCGCAGAAAGTTTAAAAACATTAGTGAGAATTTCCATATACCTTAAAGTGTATAGTAAGAATTATAGAATGGTTTTAATACCATAATAAATATGTTATTAAAAAAACATTAAATGTGAATCAAGTAAATCACCATTTTTATAATTTATAGGATATAATGAATATTTATAAAAATATATAATTACCAATATCTTAGTAACAAAGCTATGCCTTCAAACTTGCTTAATTTTCCATTTTCAACAATAATGACCTTACCGTTTTTTTCAAGCACCGTTTCCATAACATCATCAACAGCATCTTCAATAATTTGATGTGACTTCTTTGGTGGATGAAGAAATATATCAGAATCGTCCTCTGTTACAAAACCTGAAATCTCATAATCCTTCTCAACTAATAAAATTAAACCCTTACCTTCTTTTGATGCTTTCCAAACATTTACAATTCCAAAAACAGCTAATTTTTTACCAATTGCATCTTCTAGTCTTTTTATTAATTTATCCTGTTCTGTTTTCAAATATTCTTTAATTTTTTCAAAAGTAAGTTGTCCAATTTTTTGATTATTCTCATAAATATAATTTCCATTTACTTTACCAACAACGAACTTATAATTTGCAGAAACTTTCTTAAAATAGCCTAAATCTTTACTACTGCCTGCTAATATAAGTGGTGTTTGATTAATCAGGTATTTCGAAATTTTTCCATCTGCAATTTTGTAATATGCCAACAATCTTTGTTCTCTAACAATCGATTTATCTTTTTCTGTAGATTTTAATGAATAACCATAAGAACTTCCCAACGAAGCATGAGTATATTCATAATCATCAACAAAATGCATTGGAAAATCTTTATCATTTACTAATTTCAAATTTTCGCCATTACCTTCATAAAATTTAATTTCCTTTTCATTGATTGATAAAACATAATAGTTCATCATAGTTTCAGCTAAATAAATCATATCTCTGATTTGAAAATTCTTTCCAACAATTACTTTCTCATTAACATGAAATGGAAATTTAACCAAACGCGAAATATTGGGAGATACAAAAAAACCAAGCCCAAAATCATTATGTAAATAATCGATATTTTCAGCAAGATTAAATAACTTATTAGTAATTTCTTCTCCTCCGTTTTTTGAACCATAGCTATCAAATACAAGTTTCTTTGCTTTATTAAGCATTTTTTTTACTTCTAATTTATCAACGGCTTTATCAGGAGCTATTTTATGCGATGGAATAATGACAGACACACATGGAGTTGACACATTGTTTTTTAATTCTTCTAATACATTCAAATCATCAAGGATAGTTGCATTCATAATAATTAGTTTTTTTTACGAAACTATAAGCTGTAAATGCTTTTAAAAATGATTTAAGGCATTACGTAAAGTGAGTTCTTTTAAAGAAAATTATTTTCATTTGAAACATCATGAATTTATTCCTAATAACTTTTAACTAATAAAACAAATTGATTCAAATCATTTTATAAAATGACAGAGTAGTTTGATAATACTATGAGCCACATTTAATATTGTGCAAGAAGTTGTTGCATGTCAATAGTAACTAAATAAACCTTGTAGCTTCTAAAATTGCAATTTAAAAATAGTACAGATCAGATAAATAAATTAATACTGGTGAAAATATATTGCATACCAGGTATAAGAAAATCTATTAACATAATGAAACTTTAAAACTATATAATGAAAAATATATTCTTCCTATTTACTTTCATAATTACTATTATTATAAAAGGTCAAACCATACAAAACCTAGAGAATAATTTAAATTCGGAGGATAGTACTGCTTTAGTCAAAATTGCAAGCTATCCTGATAGCTTAAGGAAAGATATTTTAGTGGGATGCCAAGAGCCATCGTTTTTAATAAAAACAGAAATGCTTCAGAAAAATTCTAGTCAGTCATTTCGGGATATAGTAGATAATTATAGTAAAGAAGATCAAAATAACTTATGGAATATGACTAGATACCCTGAGTTAATTTCTGAAATTGTAACTGGTGTAATAAAATCAAAAGAAGAATTAAAATTAATTGCCAATAAATATCCTGAAGAAATACAGCCCTCAATTTTAAAATATGGTCAAAAGAATTATAGTACACTTTCAACAATTAATAATTTATATATAAACACAAATAAAGAATACGAAAAAATAATTAGCGAATACTCAAATAATAACAAAGCCTCCTTTCAAAAACTAATAAACCATCCTGATATTCTAAATACACTTTCTTCAAACATGCATCTCACAGTAATATTGGGAAACATGTACACTACTGATCCCAAGTATACTTTACTTATGCTGGATTCGATAAAAATAAAGCAAGAAATTCAAACTGAAAAAGAAAAAAAAGAATGGATAAGCGGATTAGAAAAAAATCCGGAAGCAAAAAAAGAAATGGAAGAAGTTGCAAAAGAATATTTAAATAAAGAAAATAAGAGTAATGCTTTTGAAGATGATATTTATAGTAGTTCAACTTCCGATGAAACTATAAACATTATAAATATTAACGTAACAAACTTAAATACACCTGTAAATCCATATCCGTATTGGTTTGGTTATCCTTATTGGTATGACTTCCCATATTGGTATCCTTATCCGTATTGGTATAATATAGGATTTTATTGGGGCGCTTCAGGGATAATATATTTTGGATTGCCCTCATCTTATTATATGCATTGGTATTTTTTTAACCCACATCATCATTACTATTATTCAAACTTTTCGGACTACTGTATTGGGCATCATTATAACCATTACGGACCAAGATTTCAACGTACAGATTTTAATAGCGAGATACATCGTTGGGAAAAAGCAAATGAACCCAACTTACCAACAGGATATTTAAATGCAGATAACAATAGACCTAAACGTATAAAAGAACTCGGAAGATTTGAAATGAATTATCAGAGCAGTACTAAAGGCGTATTTGGAAGAAATATTACACGTTCAGAGTTTTTACAAAACAATCCAAACTATTACCCTCATTTAAATCCAGTAATTAAACAATCAAGATTTAATCAAAGAATAAATTATCCGAAACAACAAAACCCAATTAAATATAATATGGAACAACCAAAACGAGCTCCTTCTAATTTACCACAAAATAAATCGCGAAGTGGATCAACTCCAAAAAACACTCAGGAAAATACAAAAAGAAAAAGATAAAAAGGAATCATCTTTAAAAAACGCACTTTAAAATAAATCCAACAAAAAATAAATTCCTGGATAAAATGAAAAATTTAAAACTAAAAATAAAAAATATGATACACAAAATAAGTGATGTAAAGAAACCTGCTGCAATAAAAAATAATTATATAGGATTAGGTGAAGAAGAGGTTGCATTTGAAATAGGTGAAATGGGGTTTGATAAATATGGAAACCTTGTAAAATGGTAATTTTAAAATTATAAAATTACCTGATGAATTTCTTGGCTTTTAAATTGTAAATACAGTTACTATTTTTAATAAGATAAAAATCAAAGTTACTAGTTATTTTACTATTCATTACTTCAATTATTTTTGAAGTTTATACAAAATGAGAATATCTCTCAATTAATAAATAAAAAAGAACAGGCGAAAAAAAAGAGTAAGTAAAAAAATTACTTACTCTTTGCATTAATTAAAACAAATAAATTATTCGGGTTTTTGGAAAAATTTCCGGTTTAGGAATCGGCTCTGTTTCTGGCAATATTCGAGTTGGTTTCTCTATATTCGGATCTGGTTGAATATCTGGTGGAAGTGGTTCAACAGGATTAATGCGAGGAACTGGTTCAACCTCTGGTTTAATTTTAGGATTAGTAGGCATCTCAACTACTGAAAATTAATTTTTTAAATCAGTCAGTTTTCTTAAATCCAGAATTTTAATTTTCCCATTTTGAAGCTCAATTAATCTTTCTGTTCTTAAATCAGTTAAATTACGACTTACAGATTCAGGAGAAACACCCGAAATTGAAGAAATATCATCACGACAAACCGAAAAAACAATATCGTTTGACAATTCCATGTGATATTTCTTAGCTAAATACAAAATCGCTTCAGCTACTCTTTTTCTTGCGGAGTCATAGGCTAACCTAATTAATTTATCATTGGTTTCAGTAAGGTCTGTAGTTATATATTTAATAAATTTGGTATATAATTCATTATTGGATAACAGCATGTGGTAAAAATCTTGCTTAATAATAGATGCTATTTCCGAATCCTCAATAGCAACTGCTGTATCCTCATACATATTAGCATCTAATAAAGAGGTATAACCAAAAAAATCTTTTTCTTTATATACTTGAGTTATATATTCTTTACCTTGTTCATTTGTTCTGAATGTTTTTACTTTACCAGACACTAAAAAATATAAGTACTTTGAAGAATCACCTTCTATAAAAAGAATTTCTTTCTTTCTTATTTTCTTCTGAACAATTCTATCACTTAAACTGTAAATATTATCTATTGACTTTTCGGAATTCACAAAAAAGGCTTCAAGGTCTTTACTATTATTTTTCAGAAGATCTTTTAATACTTCTGACTTTTTTAATCTGGCATTAACTAAACTTAATAAGTCATTACCGTTAAATGGTTTGGTTAAATAATCATCAGCGCCTAAATCCATGCCAACTCTAAAATCTTGTTTATCAGATTTTGCAGTCACAAAAATAAAAGGAATGTTTTTTGTTTTAGGATTATTAGACAAACCTCGTAATACACCGTAACCATCTAATTCAGGCATCATAACATCACAAAGGATAATATCAGGATAATTTTTTTGGGCAAAATCTAAACCCTCCTTGCCGTTTTTTGCTGTATCTACTTTATAACTGGAAAGTTCCAGTATTTCTTTCATGTTGTCGCGAACATCATCGCTATCTTCAATAATTAGTATATTATGACTCATATTGTTTTTATTTAGTATTAGTTAAAAATATAATTATGATTGTAAAACTAATTTACAAAAAAATTACCTAAAAAGTTAAAAAATTAATTCTTCAATGTTAATTTCAAGTCTATTGTCTACATTTTCAATTCCTGCAACAGACAAAGCTGTTTTTTCTGCATTGTCTTTTTCAGTAAATGAATATACATTACCTCTCAAAATAGCTTTAGTACCTATAATCTCAACACTAATATTTTCAGCATTTACAGAAGCACTTTTATGAAAAGCAGCAATAATATTTTTTTTAATATCTTCAGAGTTTGGTTTAGACTTAGGTTTAACTTTAATCTTATTATTAATACTATTTACACCTACCAAATCTTCAATCATCAAGCGAGCTGAATCTCTTTGAAACTCCCAATCAACTTCACCATCTAACGTAACATTACCCGAATCAACCATAATCTTAATATTGCCTTCTATAAATGCATTGTGCCATTTAAGAGCTTTTGAAATTGAAGTGGCAATATCAGTATCATTTTTTTGATTAGAAATTGATACCTTAACCTCGATATCTTCAGCAACCACATTTACCCCAGCTACTTTTTTAACGGCCATTTCCGCAGCCGTTTTTTTCGAATAAGTATCTACAACTCCTGATAAAGTTACAATACCATTTGTAACAGTTACACCAATTTCAGCTGAATTTAAAAAAGGCACCAATTTTAATTCATCAATAACATCTCGTTGAATGTCTAAATCTGTTTTCATTAGTTTATATTTTAAGTTTAGAAAATACAAATAACACTAAAGAAACAATTATTTTACATGAATTACATCAAAATACATAGTGAGACATATCACATTAGAAAAAAAGCAGGAATATAAATAGCACAAGTCATAGTTAAAAAAAACATAAGTAGCCAAAAAAGTATTAATAAAAAAAGAATATTATTTAAAATACTTGTAAAGGTTCAATACATATTTTAAGTATATCATTTAATCCATACAATTTAATATAGCTGGGAAAAACACTAAACTCACCTTTATTAATTGTAAAGTCATTCCAAAATAGTTTCTTTTTTTCTTCTGGCAAAAAACAAAGTTTTTCAGATGGGTAAAGAAATTCAATATCATCATTTACTACCTTAAACTCCACAAATTGTCCCTTTAATATACTATTATTATTTATAGTAATTTCTATCC
Source organism: Bacteroidota bacterium (assembly GCA_947462425.1). The sequence goes on along the minus strand of CANHPI010000038.1, from coordinate 2,563 downwards.
TTTCAAAATGAGGATTTGATAAACTGTATAAATGAAATTTTTTTGATTGCATACTATTAAAAATTAATAAAACAATATTCATATAAATATTTAATGAGTCACATGAGTTAATCGAAATATTAAGATGATAATTATTACAATAATTATTTCTTAAATATAAAATCAATAAAATGTAAAAAACAATTGATCAAAATCACAAAAAGTTTTGCAAATATCATTTAAATAAAATACTTAGGAAGTAACTTTGTTGACTATGGTAATCATTCCAATCTTTTATATAGCCCATTGGGATCAAGGTCTTTTTCTAAAAGGATTAAATGTTTTTATAACAATTTCAAAAGATATATTGTACCATATATTTTAAAAAATCTTTTTAAACTTAAAGAAATAAATAAAAAACAATTTGAAATAAAAAATAATTATTAGTGAATATTAATTATAATGCAAACCATAAAATTCATTAGCAATGATCTAACTCAAAAGCAGTTTGGAATTGCACTAAGAAAAAATGTAAACACGTATTTTAAAGAAAGAGGTATTTCTACAAAGGGAAATATAACAATGTATATAAAAGCAATTGTATTGTTATCTATTTATATTGCACCATTTATTGTATTATTAACGGTTGATTTAAATTTATGGGTTGCCTTACTATTAGTTATTTTAATGGGAGTTGGCGAAGGAGGAATTGGAATGTCGGTAATGCATGATGCCGCACATGAAGCCTTTTCCAATAAAAAATGGATAAATACATTATTTGCGTCAACAATGTTTATTTTAGGAAGTAATACATTTAATTGGAAAATACAACACAATATTTTACATCATACATTCACAAATATATTTGGTTATGATCAAGATATAGAAACAAAAGCAGTAGTACGTTTATGTGAACATGCACCAAAAAAAAAGATGCACAAATTTCAACATATTTATGCCTTTTTCTTTTATGGTCTTATGACTTTGTCAAAGCTAATAACCGATATTTTTCAATTAATAGAATTTAATAAATCTGGCATTACTGAGGAACAAAATCACAAGCCAAAGAAAGAACTAATAAAATTAATTAGTTCAAAAATAATGTATTTTTTTATTTTAATAGGATTGCCAATTATAATTACAGATTTTAAATGGTGGCAAGTTTTATTAGGCTTTTCTATACTTCATGTAACCGCAGGAATGATTATGAGTACTGTTTTTCAAATGGCACATGTTGTAGAAGATGCAGATCAACCTTTACCAAATAAAGACGGCATAATACCAAATGAATGGGCCGTTCATCAATTACTAACAACCTCAGACTTTGCAAGAAATAATTTGTTTTTAAATTGGTACGTTGGCGGACTAAATTTTCAAATTGAACATCATTTATTTCCTAATATATGCCACATCCACTATCGAAAAATTGCGCCTATTATAGAAAGCACTGCTAATGATTTTGGTTTTAGATACAATATTAAACCATCTTTCTTAAATGCTTTAATGTCGCATGTAAAAAGATTAAAAGAATTAGGAAATAAATAATTGTATATTTTAAAAGAAATAGAAATTAAAAAATGCTCTATTCAATTATAAAAAATATCAAATTACAAACTAGATTTTAAGAACATCTTATTTTGCTTCAGATATTCCATTACTTTATCATCAGTAATGTGGAAGCGGCTGTCGCTATCATTGTAGATTCAATCCTTTGCTACTCAAAAGTATCCAAAAATTAATTGACGAAATTCATCCCCAAAAGCCATAAATTTTGATACAAAAATAAACCTATCAATAAATAATTCCATACTAAAACGATTAGCGTAAATCTGATTTTAATCCTTTGTTAAAACAACAAACAAAAAAGTTCCAATATTATTTTTTTGTAATTCTTACGCAACATAATTATTTATAGAACTAAAGCGACTGCTTACTCTTCCATGTGAAAATAAAAGTAAAATTCAGCATTATGTGGAATAATTAATTCACCTCATAGCTTTTTATTTTCAATTAATATTTAATAGTATCGTTAAATAGGTAGTTCATAGTTTTATTTATATAAATATTAAATGCCACTTTAAAAAGTCATTACATGAGAAACAAAAAACTATGTGCACAGATAGCATATTATAATGTACTACTCTACAGATATGAATGTTTATTCTCATTGATTTGAAAAGCCATAATATGTTATTTAACAGATACAATTATTCAAGATAAACATTGAATGAAATCAGAAAGAAATAATAAACTTGCCACAATTTTTAAGGAAATGTCTTCGATATATAAATATATGGGAGCAGATGAGCGATTTCGTGCCATATCTTATGCCAAAGCATCTAAAGTAATAGAAGCCTTACAAGAAGATGTATCAGTATGCATTAAAAACAATACTTTGGAAGAACTTCCCGGAATTGGCAAAAGTATATCAGAAAAAATAATTGAATTTATTAATACTGGTAAAATTAAAAAATATGAGTTATTAAAGAAAAATACACCACATGAGTTGATAGATATGATGGAAATAAGAGGATTTGGTCCCCAATCTTTAAAACGTATTCATAATGAATTAAAAATTTCAACT